>CAYMZW010000033.1:0-1637 GCA_964395005.1 uncultured Rivularia sp. | reverse complement strand
TCGATAATCTAGATTTCGATTGTCCGGGAATATCGAAATATATCTGGTTTAATATCAGTAAGGTAAAGTTGTATTTAACGGGGTTTAATTCTTTTCTTTCCTCAAGCTCAGATAAAACTAAAAACTCTGTATTCCTCTGCGCTTACCTCCGCGTGACTTTGCGTTAAAAAAATTTGAATTAAAAATGGTGCGTTAGCCGCGAAACACAGATATTTGTAATTGTTTAACTTGGTAGTTGCGGCATAATGCACCCTACGATAATATTATTTTTCTACTTGCTACTTGCTTTTGTGAAAATCAAACAACTATATAAATGAAAAGCTTTATCCCAACTAGTTTCTTCTTTACGAAAGATGTGAATGTGGGGTGTGATTTGGTGTAAGACTTCGGTTTGATCGAGCATTGTTTCTGCGAAGGGGATAAAATCGGAATGGATTTTGACTTGTGGTAATTTAGTTTTGAGAAAGTTGAGTAAATTATTCCAGTTGATTCTAATCGTGTTTTGAGAAGTTTGCGGGGATAGTGCAACTCCTTTATTGAATTTATAACCGTTATCGTAAAGCCTTAGAATACAGTTTCTATCTCGAAGATGTAAATCGCAGAAGTGGAAATAATCTTGAGTTTGGGTTTTGCGCTGTAATTTACCTCTTGCATTCAAATCGACAACTTCTTCAAAAATCGGTAATAATCCTTGAACTTGTGCGGTAACTTCAGACCATTTAAATTCTAAAGAACCAAGTTGCTTATCTTGATTTTCGCATACGGCGGTAACTTCGGTGGCAAAATCTTTGAAATAATGAACTTGAAAAACTTCTATTTGATTAACTTCGGCTAAAGTCTTCCAGAAACAAGGAATACCGGAATTTAATAACTGCTCTCCATAAAATTTTAATTCTCCTAAAGCGCCGCTACGATATAGCCGCCAACCGCGACTTGGTAATGATAATCTAGCACTGTAAGCATCTATCCCTATAATGCTTGCTAATTTTTGTGCTGCTGATTTTTTTAATTCTGAGGCAATTGGTTCTAAAATTAATACAGATGCTTGTTGATTTTCGGGGTTTGATTTAGTTTGCGCGATCGCATCTTTTCGCTGTTTTTCTTTTATTTCTTCCAACCGCTGTAAACCCTGACGAGCTTGAGTAATTATTTTGTTATTACTGCTATCGCGCAATAGTTGCCGATAAACTTTTTGTGCTTTTTCATCCTTCCCCGACACCTCATGCAGTTTTCCTACATAAAGCTGTACTTCATGATTGTCAGGAGACTCTTTTAATAGCTGTTTTAATAAATTGGCTGCCTTACGATAATCTTTTTTCTCAAATGCAGATGCAACTTTGTCAATCATGGAAAAAAGTTAGTTGATAGTTGTTAGTTGATAGTTGTTAGTGGTTAGTGGTTAGTGATTATGAGTTTCTTATTAGCCATGCCCGATGCCCAATCCCCAATGCCCAATTCCTTATTCCTTTATACTTCACTTATCCCAGAAATTAGTGACATGACAAAAATTGGTGCTGTAACTGCTCGGAGGATGCGACTCCCTAATGAAACTGCTTTGAAATCATTTTTCAATGCAAATTCAACTTCTTTTTCTGTCCATCCGCCTTCTGCACCTGTAGCAATAACTACGCTTTTAT
>CAYMZW010000032.1:0-28056 GCA_964395005.1 uncultured Rivularia sp. | reverse complement strand
ATGAGCGCGAGTTAAACTCTTTAAGAAGTGGAAGTGTATTTGGCGAACTAGCAATATTTGCAGGGGAAGTTAGTCCTATAACTGCTGTTGCTCCCCAAAATGTGGAAGTTGTGGTGATTCCAGATGAGGACGTGATGCTGCTACTAGAAAGCAATCCGCAATTTTCTTTAGAGTTTAGCCAATTCATCGAACAGCGTAGAAAAGCAATGGAATTATTACAAGGTATTGGCAGTAAATCCCATGAAACTGCTGCAAGTAATGGTAAAGTCCGGTCGTTAAATTAATTTTTTCCGCTTTCAATCTAAATAATAATACATAGGATAAATGTTTATATATCGCTGGGGGTTTATTGGTTTTATTATTGCTGCTTTAAGCTTGAGTGGTTGCGACAGCCAAAATAACCCCGATTCAAATAACAAAAGTTCTGAAAACCCTGCGACAGCAGGCTTAGGTATAGGAGAAGATTTAGGTATACAAAGCATTTCTTCTACCTCCTCGCCAACGCCTGTTTCAGAGGAAGCAAACACGAGTATTAAGTTACCAGATGTCAACCCCCTCAACTTAGGAGGAGAACTAAAAATTGGTGGAAGTTCAACATTATATTTCCTTACCTCAGCCATAGCCGAGCGTTTCAAAGAAGAAGGGTATCCCGGTAAAGTTAATATAGCTAGTGGTGGTACGGCTAAAAGTTTTGAGCTTTTATGTAGTGAAGGTAAGCTAGATGTCGTCACTTCTTATGGTCCTATAAGCAACGAGCAAATTCAAGCTTGTATTCGAGCAGGTAGTAAACCTGTTGGTTTTCCAGTGGCTGTGGATACTTTAACTGTTGTAGTCAGTTCTCAAAACGATTTTCTTCCTTCAAATTTGAGCAAGCAGGATTTAAGAAAAGTTCTTACATTAGACAAATGGTCAGACATCAATCAAAACTGGCCCGATAGGCCGATTCAACGTTTTTTGTTCCCTGCACCCTGGAATGGTTCTTCAGCTGTGTTTGCTAGAGATATTCTTAACGGTAATGTAAATCTTGCTCTTAATGCGACAAATACAAAGTTGTATCAGTTTGAAGAACAAGTCATCCAAAATGCAATCGTAAGCCCAGATGTAGTCAGCATTCTTGGATATGGTTATTATAATCAACAACGAAAAGAGCTAACAGCGATTTCGATTGATGGTATTGCTCCTAATGATACGAAAAAATATCCCTTCACAACGAAGATGTATATTTATACTGATGCTGAATTAATAAGGACGCGACCTGAAGTAAGGGGGTTTGTTAATTTTTATTTGCAAAATGTAGATGCAGAAGTTGAAGATGCTGAGTCTTTAGCATTAGAAGAAACAGCTTTAAATGCATCGAAACTGCAACTGCTAAATGTATTGGGGAGAGCAGAGTAATAACCATAAACAAATAAGCCTTGTTGTCCAATTATTGCTATTGCTACATAACACACCGAATAATTAATATCTAAATTCCTAAAATAAATGATTTTATTCACAACTAATTGGCACAAAATTTTAACAATTTCGTGTTTGGCGATCGCTCTTTCCTCAATTAATTTGAGTAATGCTTTTGCTCAATCTTTACCTAGAAAAGAAATTTTAATAGCTCAAACCTTCGGTGGAATACAACGAAAAATATCTCTTGAAGAAGTACCACTTCCTGTTATGGCTTCGGTAATGACTATTACTGGTGCGAAACCAACAGGAGCGGGAGTAGAAATGAAATCAGATGGTTCTATTGTCTACGAATTAACGGGTCAAAATCAACAAGGTTTTAAATTTTCCGCAGATGCTACTCCCAGCGGACAAATTATTGAAGTTGACGAAGAAATAGATCGCACTGCTGTTCCTGAAGATGTCATCCAAGCCATGAAGCAGTGGGCACCAAATGCCAAAATTGTTAGTACTTGGCGAAGTACTCGTTTGGGTGAATTTGTCTATGAAATTGTTATGGACGATGGTTTATGGTTTGAAATTCCCGCTGATACAAATCAAGTTACTATCCACAAACTAAAACGTTCGTAAGTCAAGGGAAATCATCTCAAAATATATTTATGAACAGCTTTACAATCAGTAGTTGCCAAAAAATAATAACCACTGCACTCACTGCAATTACAATTTCTTTTACAACCAATCCCGTTTCTGCTCAACTACTTAGAGGTGCTGGTGCTTCTTTTCCTCAACCTTTATTCGAGCGTTATCAAAAGGAATACGAACTTCAAACGGGTAAAAAGTTTAAATATACCGTCGTAGGAAGCGGTGGTGGAATTCGGTTATTCAGCAATCAATCTGTAGACTTTGCTGCTACCACTTTGATTCCTACTCCCATCGAACAAAATCAAATCGAAGATGGTTTGTTAATGGTACCCACGGGAGGAGGTGCGATCGCTGTTGTTTATAATCTCAAAGATGTAAGCAGCAATGTGAGATTATCTCGCGATAAATTGGCCAAAATCTTTACAGGTCAAATTTCCAATTGGCAACAAGTAAATCCCCGTTTTCCCAACAAAGATATTGAAGTAGTAGTTCGTTCCGGTAGTAGCGGTACGTCTTTTATTTTAACTAAATATTTAGAAAAAATTACTAATGGCAAGATAGCAGCCAGTAGAAGTCCAAATTGGGGATTTGATGTATTTTCCCGTCATTCTCAAGATAGCGGAGTGGCTGGAGAAGTAAGAAGAATTGATGGTGCAATTGGCTACGTACAAACAAACATTGCTCGCAGAAATAATTTATCAGTAGCTAGGATTGAAAATCAAGCCGGACGTTACGTTAAACCAACTTTAGCAGAAACAAAGAAAGCTTTAGCTAATGTCAAATTTGAAGAAGATTTTACAACAGAAGATATTAACGATCCAAAAGAGGGTTATCCCTTAGTTAGTTTGACTTGGCTGCTGTTTCATAAAAGGTATTCCAATCAGGAGACGGTGACAGCAAATAAGGAATTATTGACATGGATTTTAACAAAAGGTCAAAGTTTTAATGAGGATTTAGAATATACGAGAATTCCTGAAGATGTGGCGAATAAAGTTATTGAAACTGCTAACAATGAATTTAAAGTTCGTCCGTATTGATGTTTGTTCGTAGTTGCGCTTTAGCGCCAAAGCAGTGTTGGCGAAGACGGCGCAACTACGAACGAATCTCTTCCTCGTTCCCAGTCTCCAGACTGGGAAAGCATTCTCCGAGGCTCTGCCTCTTCTTTATGTCTCTGGAGGCAGAGCCTCCCTGCATGGGTTCCCAGCCAGAGACTGGGAACCAGTTAAAAATAAAAATAAACATAAAAAATAATAAATAATAAATAATAAATAAATCATGAAATTTAATATACCATTATCCATAATTTCAATAATTATAAGTTCTAATATATTAACTTTATCATCTGCATTAGCTAAAGAAAATTTTAATAATAATCCTGATATAGATTTAAAAAAAACTTTAAAACCATCAAAAAAAACTGTTGATAACTTACACAAAGTTAATTTAACCGAATCTAATAAAATTCCTACAACTTCAGTTTTCAAATTATCTTCAGATAATCTATTACCCGCAACAGTTTCTAATTCAAAACCGCAATTAATTTCACAAACACCAGGGGATTTTAGACCTCCTTACTTTGGTGAAATAATTGATAACTCTCCTCCTTATTTTGGTGAAGTTATTAGAGTCGATCAATTAGAAGATATTAGCCCCGGACATTGGGCTTATGAAGCGCTGCAAAGTTTAGTTGAAAAATACCGTTGTATTAGTGATTCTGGTTCGGGAGCTTTCAACGGTAATCGAATCTTAAATCGTTATGAATTTGCAGCGGCTTTAAATCTTTGCTTAGTAAAAGTTGGACGCTCAATTTACAGTTTGGGTAATCGAATCTCCGAACAAAAAGAAGACTTGGCTATTATGCAAAGGTTACAAGCAGAATTTGCTAAAGAATTAGAAATTATTACTGCCAAAATAGATAACTTAGAACAGCGAGTTGCCCTTGCTGATAGTCGTCAGTTTAGCACTACAACTGTCTTACGCGGTAGAGTTGATTTTAATTTAATCGGTGCTTCTGGAAGTCAAAAAGCCGTTCCTCCCGGAGAAACCCCTACAGAAGACTTAGAAGAAAACTTTACTCTTTCATCACGAGCTACTCTCACCTTCGATACCAGCTTTACGGGTAAAGATAGATTAAGAACCCGGATACAAGCAGGGAATGTCCCTAATTACGGTACTGGTTTCACCGGCACGGATATGACTCGCTTGATTGGTGCTACCAACACTGGTAACGATATCAGAATTGGCACGCTGTTTTATCAATTTCCCATTGGCGAAAAGGGTACAGTGGCGATCGCACCAGCAGCAGATTTCCCGACTCGTATTTTCCCGGCTCTTAATCCCGTTTCTTCAATCTCCAACTTTGGTGCAGAAAGTCCGATATATTCCTTTGCTTTCGGTGCTGGTGCAGTGGCTTACTATCAATTCACCGACGAATTAGCCGCAGGTATCAGCTATCTAACTTTTCCTGGCAGCAATCCAGATGAAGGACTATTTAAAGGTCAATATACCGCATTAACTCAGGTAACATATACTCCATCAGATGAACTTGGGATTGCCTTGACATACGGTCGCTACTATGCTCCCGAACCTGCCGCCACAATTAATGTTACTGGGAGCAAAGGTAGCGAATTTGCTCAGCTACCCTTTGGTGGGAGTACTGCAACTTCTTCCAACGCTTTGGGTTTACAGTTTACTTATAAATTATCCGATAAATTTATTTTAGGAGGTTGGGGAAGCTACTTTAATGCAAATGCAGAATCTTCCCCCAGCGTAAATGGTTTTAGCGGTGGAGCAGGTGCCGACGCAGATATCTGGAGTTGGGCGATTACAGCATCTTTGAAGGATGTAGGTAAACTAGGTTCTCAATTAAGTTTCGTGTTTGGTATGCCTCCCAAAGTCACAAACAATGATGTTTTTGAGCGAGAAGATGAAGATACTTCTTTGCATTTTGAATTATCTTATCGTTACCCACTTAATGACAGAATATTTATTACTCCTGGATTTTTGGTAATTACTAATCCAGAGCATAATGCTGATAATGATACTACTTGGATTGGATTGATGCGGACTAGTTTTTCTTTTTGAAGAATCAACTGTTATAAGAATAGCTATGTTACAACAACTGGAATATTAAATGAAAACACCTTAAAACATTTGTCCGAAAAGTAAATCTTTGCCTACTTTACTTCTATCGCTGTTTCTTCCCCATCTGCGGCTATTTTCAGCCAATAAAGCCAATATTTGCTGGTAGGTTTCATTTTATATACTCTATTCCCCATTCCCTATTCCCCGTTGCCTTTTTTCTTATTTTTCAGCATACTAATTTCTGATAACCGTTAAAAATTGTTCTAAATAATACAAATTATGATTATGATCTAAGAAGAGAACAGTTTCTTCAAGAAGCTTTGCTGCATCTATAATGATTTATTCGGTGATCGTTAACCTAGGAATTGGTAATTTATACAGCGGATTTCCTGTTGTAACTGCTGGTTTATGGGAATTAAATAATCCTCATCCGCAACAGTTTGTGGGTAATTTACCGGCAGCGCCGAATTTGATAGAGTTATATCGTAATTGGCGATTAATGTATCAAAATTTATGCGATAGGCTTCCATCAATTAGAAATTTGGATGATGATGATGAACTAGAAATTGATGAAGCTGATATTACGAATGTCTCTACAGTTGATTTCGATGATTTATGTCAACAGTTACAGCTAGATATCAATGCTTGGCTGAATTCACCGGGAATTATTAATATTAGCCGACAGTTAAGGGCTGCACTTAACCCCGCTGATGAAATCCGGATTATTATCGAAACTCAAGATACGATTATTCAAAAGTTGCCTTGGCATTGTTGCAATTTTTTTGAAGATTTTCCGCACTCCGAAGTTTCTTTTGCAAGAATTGAATACAAACGTTCTAATGGGTTGCAATTATCAGAAATTCAAAATAAGGTGAGAATTCTGGCAATTTTAGGCAATTCTCAAGGTATCAATTTAGAAGAAGAACAAAGATTTTTACAAAATGTGCCTTGTGAAGTGGAGTTTATTGTCAAACCTTCGCGACAAGAATTTAACGATAAACTTTGGGATTCTCAAGGTTGGGATATACTTTTTTTTGCTGGGCACAGTCAAACCGATGGGGAAACGGGAGTAATTTATATTAATGAAAATCCCGACAATAATTGTTTAACAATTGAACAGTTAAAAGAAGCATTAAAAGCAGCAATTGAAAACGGTTTACAACTGGCAATTTTTAATTCTTGCGATGGTTTGGGTTTGGCTGATGGTTTGGAAAAATTAAATATACCGACTACTATTGTGATGCGAGAACCCGTACCTAATCGGGTTGCTGAAGAATTTTTTAATTATTTTTTACAAGCTTTTGCATTTGCACAAAAATCTTTATACACTTCAGTGCAAGAAGCAAGACGCAGGTTACAAGGTTTAGAAGATGATTTTCCCGCTGCAAGTTGGCTACCTGTAATATTTATTAATCCCGCTGAAGAGCCACCAACTTGGTTAAGTTTAAAAGAAAAAACTAAGGGAAAATTTAATAGCATTTCTTATAATCAAATAATAAATAAAAAATACACTGAAGATTGGGGAGAAGCAATTGATGTTTCTACATTTTACGGACGCGATGAGGAAATTAAGACGTTAGAAAAATGGATGATTACAGATAATTGCCGATTAATTACTGTCATTGGAATGGGTGGAATCGGTAAAACTGCTTTATCTGTGAAGTTAGCAGAATTAGTAAAAAATCAATTTGATTGTTTAATTTGGCGGAGTTTACGAAATGCGACTTCTGTAGAAGAATTATTAAAGGATTTAATCGGTTTTTTATCGTTAGAACATCAAATAGTTTTAGCGGATTCTTTAGATAAACAAATATCTCAATTAATAGATTGTTTGCGGGTTTCTCGCTGTTTGGTAGTGTTAGATAATCTTGAATCAATTTTAGACGGCGATAAAAAAGCTGGAAATTATCGAGAAGGATATCAAGGATACGGACAACTTTTAAGATGTGTGGGAGATACTCGTCATCAAAGTTGTTTTTTGGTGACAACTCGTGAAAAACCAAAAGGATTTAATTCTAAAATTGGCGATAATTTGCCAGTCCGAATGTTGAGTTTGAAAGGGTTAAACGAACGAGAAGGGGAGTTGATATTAGCACAAAACGGTTTATCGTCATCAAAAAATCAAATTAATCGTTTAGTACAGTGTTATGCGGGTAATCCATTAGCATTAAAAATTGCCGCAACGACGATTGAAGAATTGTTTGATAATGATGTCGCCGATTTTTTACAATCTGGTACAATCATTTGTGGCGATATTTTCGATTTGATAGATCAACAATTTAATCGTCTTTCAAATTTAGAAAAACAGGTAATGTATTGGTTGGCAATAAATCGGGAATTGGTATCTTTAAAAGATTTACAAAACGATATTATTGATTTTATTAGAACCCGAGAATTACTCGCAGCTTTCGAGTCTTTACAATCGCGCTGTTTAATTGAAAATAATTCCAGCAAGTTTACTCTACAAGCTGTTGTAATGGAATATGTAATTGAAGAATTAATCGAACAAGTTGCTCAAGAAATTTATTCAGAAGATATAAATAGGTCAGAAAATCAAACTATAAATCAATATGCTTTAATTCAAGCTCAAAATAAACATTATCTAAAAAATGCTCAAATAGAATTTATACTCAAACCTATTGCCAATAAATTATCAAACTTTTGGGCAACAAAGCAAAGTATTCAAAATCATTTAAATCAACTTTTAGCAAAACTTAAATTTAAGTTTTCTACATCAAAATCAAAACCCGGATATGCAGCAGGCAATATTATTAATCTTCTACGACAACTCGATATACAACTAAATAACTATGACTTTTCTAACTTAAATATTTGGCAAGCTAACTTTCAAGGAATCAATTTAGCTCAAACAAACTTTGCTAATTCCGATTTAAGCAAATCCTTATTTACCAACGCTTTGGGCAGTATTTTTGCCGCTAAATATAGTCCTACAGATAACTTATTTGCCACAGCTATTGATAATAAAATATATCTATGGGAAGTTGACAGCACCAGACAATTACATATACTTGATAAACATAGCGCTTGGGTAGAGTCCCTTGCATTTAGCCCAGATGGTAAAATCTTAGCTAGCGGTAGTCACGACCAAACTATTAGATTGTGGGACATTCAAACTGGACAATGTTTACAGGTAATAATCGGTCATACATCCGGAATCCAATCTCTTGCTTTTAATTATGATGGAACCACTTTAGCTAGCGGTAGCATCGATCGAACTGTTAGATTGTGGAATATTCAAACTGGACAATGTTTACAAGTTTTGCAAGGGCATACAAACAATGTTTCCTTTGTTAGCTTCCATCCCATTAACGAAAAACTAATTACAGCCAGCACCGATAATACTGTCAGATTGTGGGATATTTTAAATAGTGAATGTTTACAAATCTTCAATATTCACATTAATTGGCTACTTGCGATCGCGCTAAGTCATGACGGAAAAACTTTAGTTACCGGAAGCGATCGTAATTCGGTAAAATTCTGGGATATTGAAACAGGTAGATGCATTAAAATCCTACCAGATTACAACAGCTTAGTGTGGACGGTAGCTTTCAGTAAAGATGACCAAAATCTAGTTACTGGCAGCGAAGATAACACGATCAAAATTTGGGATATCGACACAGGAGAATGTCTGCAAACTTTACGCGAACACGAACAGCGAGTTTGGGTAGTTGATTTTGATCGAGATAATAATACTTTACTGAGTATCAGCGAAGACAAAACTATCAAGTTATGGGATATTTCATCACGACGCTGTTTAAAAACATTAGAAGGATATAGCAACTGGATATTATCCCTTGCTTTTAGTGCAGATGGTAAAAAATTAGCTAGTAGTTTTCAAGATCATAAAGTTAGAATATGGGATATTGAAACGGGAAAATGTAGTTTAATATTAGAAGGACACGATAACTTAATATCCTCAATCGCTTTTGCTCCTCAACATACTTTAAATAATTTTTCAAACGATCTTTCAAACTGTATGTTAGCCAGCGGTAGCGATGATAATACGATCAAAATTTGGAATCATCAAGGAGAATGTTTGAAAACACTCAGGGGACACAAAGCTTGGGTATATTCGGTTGCTTTTATTCCCCAGGGAGAGATTTTAGCTAGCGGTAGTCGTGACAATACGATCAAACTTTGGCATTGGCAAGCTGGTGAATGTCTGCATACTTTATTAGGACATGAAAAGACAGTTAAATCAATTAGTTTTAATTCCGAAGGTAGTATATTAGTATCTGCTAGCGATGATAAAACAATTAAAATATGGGATGTTAATAATCAAAGTTGTTTAAAAACCCTTAAAGGGCATCAAGATAGAATTGATTGTGTAGTTTTTAATCCCAATGGAAATACAATTGCTAGCGCCGGTTGCGATCGAACGATTAAATTATGGAATGTGAATACAGGTGAATGTCTGCATACATTGCCAGCACATACCCAGCGAATTCGCGCGATCGCATTTAGTCAAGATGGTAGTGTGTTAGCAAGCTGTAGCAACGATCGAACGGTGAAACTGTGGGATGCTAATACTGGCGAACAGATTAAAACTATTACAGGACATGATAAACCAATATGGACAGTTGCAATTAGTCCCGATGATAATATATTAGCAAGCGGTGGTGAAGACGAGATAATTAAATTGTCGCTACTAACAGGAGAATGTATTAAAACCTTGAGATGTAGTAGACCATATGAAAAGATGAATATTAAGAATACTACAGGTTTAACCGATGCTGAAAAAATGATTTTGAAATCTTTGGGAGCGGTTGAGAAATAAGGAATTAAAAAACCCGGAACAAATGTTCCGGGTTCGGTTTTGGTAGTAATCGCTAGGCTGAGACTGTTAATTATCGATTACAGAGTGTTCCGATTCGTTGGATTAATTGAGGCCAAGTCTTTTGACCTACTATACCATCAACTACTAAATTGTTATCGCCTTGAAAAGTTCTTACAGCTTGCTCGGTAGCAGAATTAAATTCTGCATCAAAATCTTGATTTGTTAATAGATCGAGACTGAGAAGCAATTGGTGTAAAAATCTTACGGCTTCACCTTTGTCTGTTTTATTGATGACTGGTAACATGATTTATTCTCCTGAATTTATTTGGTTAGTACTGGTTGTTGAATTTTTGAGTTGAATGTCTGAAAAGTTGCTTTTAAGCGATTTCTGGGATTTAGTTATTGCCTATACGACAACGACGATAAGAGAAATCACCTAAACCACGCCAAGTTAAAACACCGACGATTCCATCAATCGGAAAATAATTGGGGTTTTTTGGATCGGCAGATAAATTGCGATCTTGACGATATTCTGTTTGGAATTTTCGGACTGCATCATCTGTTTTATCGCCAAAAATACCGTCTACATCCAATTGTGAAAATTGGTTTTGAGAGTTTTGGATTTTACCTGCGTAAGCGTTGAGTAATCTTTGTAAAATTCTGACATTCTCCCCTCTGTCATTCGGACGGATAGTTGGCATGGAGATAGCCATAACTTTGGTTGCACTTGCTTGCATGATTGATACTCCTTAGAAAATTTTGTGTTGTTGTTTTGATTTTTTGAGAGTCAGCGTATCGGATTTACCATCGCTGTCTGTCTTGATATAGTTGTCGCTGTTTTCAACTGATGCAGTTTTGATTTATCAGCTTCTAACTTTCTCAGAGTCAGCGTATCGGATTTACCATCGCTGTCTGTCTTGATATAGTTGTCGCTGTTTTCAACTGATGCAGTTTTGATTTATCAGCTTCTAACTTTCTCAGAGTCAACGTATTGGATTTACCATCGCTGTCTGTTTTGATATAGTTGTCGCTGTTTTCAACTGATGCAGTTTTGATTTATCAGTTTTTAACTTTCTCAGAGTCAACGTATTGGATTTACCATCGCTGTCTGTCTTAATATAGTTGTAGCTGTTTTCAACTGATGCAGTTTTCATAATGCTCTGAATGTTCTTGAGACTTCAACAGCGCTAACGCCTTCGACTTGAGAAAGTGCATCTATTTGCGTAAATTCGACAGAGCCAGTAATTACCCCAATTATTGGCATTATATTTTCTACATTCATCCCAGATGCTTTTAAATTTGCTACAACATCAAGGATTTTCTCTAGATACTCATCATCTACGGAAACAGAAATATTAACAATCTTCATGAAGAATCTATTCGATTAAAAAAAGGTTTATGAGTACCGCTCTAAAGCAGTACTCATAGATTTATTATCTGCGTTCGATGGCTCAAATGCGTTGCATGATAGCTAGAAATTTAACTACGCTCTTGGTGCATTACATACGCTATAAGTACCTTCAATTAAAGCATTCCAAGTGTTAACATCAACAATTCCATTTACTGATAAATTGCGTTGCTCTTGGAAATTTTTCACTGCATTTTCGGTTCTTTCGTCAAATTCAGATTGGAATTCAACTTTTTCAAAACCATAACCTAGCAATAGCTGTTGTAAAAATCTTACAGCTTCACCTTTCTGATTGCGTTGAATAACTGGCAGAGAATTCATAATTTTTTCCTCGTTTGATTTTTTGACTCTTGGGAATTTGATTTGCTATTTTTTCAGGACTTACGCAGTTTTTCGTAAATACTCTGAAATAACAGTAATTTAAATCATCAGTAATTGATGTTGATGGACGCGACACTATAACCACAAATCTCATGAATATTTGTAGGATTTGTTCGCCACATCCTACAAATATCAACGATTAACGACGGCATTTACGATAAAAATGATCTCCCATCGCTCTCCATGTTTCTCTATCGATAGTTCCATTGACTTCGACAGCAAAATCATTATCGCGGTCATATTGATAATGTTCTTGCAATGCTCTTACCGCTTCTTGGGTGTCTACATCAAAAACATCGTTGCTGGGATTTATGTTAGTGAAGTTATAAGAGTACAACAATTTTTTCGCGTGTAATACAATCGGACCGCGACTGTTGAGTTTGAGAACTGGCAGATTAATTCTTTCCGATGCTGTTGTATTTGCAGAACTTTGCATGATTGATTCTCCGTTAATGAATGCGAAAATTTATTGAATGAAACAAACGATTTTTACTTGCGTGAAGGAGCTTGAACTAAACCAGCGCCAACATCTTGTACCGGAAGCTTTATATCTTGGGCATTTTCGATAATAACGTCCCACAGTTCTTGTCCTCTCAATCCGGTCACTTGAGCAGTTAGTGCAGCAATACCCGCAACGTGCGGTGCAGCCATACTTGTGCCTGGTTTACGCTCATACTTCTGTGGCATAGGAATACTAGAATAGACATCTACTCCAGGAGCTGCAATATTAATTTCACCTCCTTCTGGATTTATGGCACCACAAGAAAACTCAGCAATTTGCAAATCTGGAGCTACAGCTGCTACAGCCATGATGGAAGGACAATTTGCAGGGCCACCGACGGGAGCAATATCTCCTTGAGAACGCTTACTTCCATTACCTGCTGCTGCAATTATTAAAGTACCTCGGTTGAGCGCTCTTCTTCCAACAGCTTCATAGACGCGAGAGTAAGTATCGCCAGGTTCTACACCATAACCAAGAGACATGGAAATAATCTGACAACCACTGGCGATCGCCCATTCCATCGCTTGAACAATGTCAGCGTCTGTAGCACTCGAGTTTTTATCGTTAGGGAATACTTTACCTACATAAAGCTCGGCATCATAAGCAACTCCATATCTAGGTGATTCGCTGGGATTTAAGGAGCCGCAAGCTGTTCCCGCGCAATGAGTACCGTGTCCGTCTACATCCTGTACATCATCCTCAACAAAGGACTTAGAAACAATTTTTCGATTTTGAAAATCGGGGTGTGTTAAATCCAAGCCAGTATCTAGAACTGCTACCTTAATACCGATACCGCTGATGCTAGTATCTAAATCGGCTACTCCTGTTACCTGCAAACCCCAAGTAGTTTGTGATTCATCAAAATCAGCTTGTGGTTTACCTTCTCGTGTTGCTGGAACATCAACTATTGGATAAACGTATCTTTCTGGCTCAACGCTCAAAATTGGGCTATCGTCGATCGCTCTGGTATTTATACTAATTTGCTCTGGAGATGCATCTACTACAGCAACACCAATACTTTCATAGCTAGTAATGCTATCTGCACTTCTAGTACCCGCGATATCGGCTAGCATTTGTAAGCCTTCTGCAACTGCGTCTTCACGCAACAAAACTAAACTTCTACCTGTAAAACGAGGTCTATTAGCAATTGTCATTTTCTACTTTCCCTATTGTTTGAAGTTAAAGTTAGAACTGCAAAACAGTTATCCCGACTGGGAATGAACTATATTGTTTTTGTTCTGAGTTTATATAGTTAACGTTTTTTCAGCTTATGCACTTTTAGTTCGTATTCTGTTTTATCCATATTTCTATATATATAGGACTTACGCATGAGTAACGTAGTCACGTCATTACGAGCGACAGCGAAGTAATCCCAAAATGTTGAGATTGCTTCCCTACACTGCGTTCCGGTCGCAATGATGAATCTTCGTTGCGTAAGTCCTAATATAATCACTATTGCAAAGTTACCTCTGAAGGCGGATGCGAATACTGTTATAAATCAATCAATATTTGACGTGGCTTACTGAAAAATAGATATAATTTTTTACTTTTACTATGAATAAAGAAAACCAAGAACCAAAGAAAGTTAATACAGAAGAGGAAAATTCAGATAATTCTCGTTCTCCGGGAACTGATAGAAGTCCAAATAGTTCCGATACATCTGACAATTCAGATAATTCTCGTTCTCCGGGAACTGATAGAGATATTGGTAGCTCTCGTAGCACATCTATCAATTTGGATGATTCTCCAGGAACAGATAGAAGCCCAGGTAGTTCGTAGAATATATCTTAAAATTTTGGCTCTTACACAGTTAAAAAGATGTAGAGACGCGATATATCGCGTCTCTACAACCGTTTAGGTTTTCCAAACAACCTGTTTCATACATCAAATCAGCAACGCCCTACTTTTCGATTGTGGTTGCGGCTATTTCTGTAATAATATAAAGTTTTTCAACAATAAAGCGATATTACTAACCTATTGGAATAATCCGAGTCATAATTTTTGTTACCCTCTCGATAGTACTAACAATATCCACCGTATTATTCACATTTTGCAGTGCTTTATCTAAAGAACTAATCGCTGTATCAAGTTCTGCTTTTGCACCTTGCATTTTAGCTAATATAGTTGTCAAGCTCTCTGTTTCTAATGCATGAAGATAATTATCAAAACATTGTCTATGCTTAATGAAAGCTGCTTGAATCTCCTTGTTTTGTTCTTTCTCAAATGCAAGTTGAATTTGTGGTGAATAAAGAAATGCAATTTGTTGTTTCATTTGAGTGAGTGAATTACCAGTACTTCTCGTTACTGGTGTTCCGCAGTTAGTTTGATTGGTTGTTGATTGATTTTGTCCGAGTGAATTATCAGTATTTTTCATTTATTTAGTTCTCCTGTTGGTTTGAGTCGTTGTTATTTTGTAATAATGCTAAAAACCGATCGATATCCTCTAAATTCTGATTGATAAATTGCGAGTTTATTTTTCCTTCAACAGAAGCTTTATAAATATCTTGAAAATCACCTAAAGCACTGCTCGCTTCTTCTATTTCTTTTAACTGCTTATCCATTAAAAGTATTTCTTTTCGTAACTGCATCCATTCTGATGTAGAATTGTCCGTCATTGGCTCAGTTTCTGCTAATGGACGAATTACAAGTCTTAGCTCTCTTGCATCTTTTAATGATTGAACTCTAGTTTTCATTATTTCACCAAGAACATTCAGCATTTCTCCTTGAATTTCTAGCTGTTCTAAAATTGTGTCACCACGTCGATCCAGTTCTTTTTTTAATGCCCCTTCAATCTTAGAATTAACCATAAGTTTACCTACTTTACCTATTACAATAGGACGAGGTAATGAAGAATTTGTCTGGAGGCGATCGCCAATAGTTTGTAAATTAGTCGCAATACCTGTAATTTCGTTTTCTACTAGATCCGGTGCTTTGGAAGAAGCTAATTGTCTTAATTTAGAAAAGTATTCTCTTAACAAGTTGTTATGTTCGCGAATACCAGAAATAAGTTCTAAAATTTCTCGATCGTTGTTCTTGTAATTTTGATAAATATTTGGATCTACATTTGAAATTCGGTCATTTTGTAATAATTTTTCGGAGCTAGAATCAATTTGTAGTTCGTTAGCTTTATCTAATAATTTATCAATTGCAGTAGTATATTGATCTCCTGCATCTGAGATTTTCTGATATTGTTTGCTATATTTGCAGCCAGTTGACAAAGTTGCAACTACAGCGACTAAAACAAATGTCTTACGAAAATTATTCAACATATATCACCTTCTATTCTATTGTGTGGTTAAGAGTGTTTTCCGCGCTACTTAAATATAGAAGTCATTCTGTTTAACTTATGCAGTAATCTTTTTGTTTTACTTGATTGCTATTAATTAATAGTTGTTAGTTAAATTTAGGACTTACGCAAACGCAACGTTAGCGCAGCGTGTCCCGTAAGGGACATAAAATTAAGCATCTGACACCGTTTAGATCCCCCCAACCCCCCGCTAATTTGGGGGGCTTTAAGTAAATCCTAAAATTAACTGATGCAGTATTGCAGCACTCAACAACGAAACGTTAAGCTGTAACGTCTATAGATAGGTTTCGAGTGAGTACAATATGCTACAGTTTTCTTGGAAACAGTGGAGAGGTTGATTGTATTCTCAAAGCGTGAAAACTGCTATATTCCTTCACACAGATGGCGATCGCTCTCCTCAAGATTGGGATTTTTTTCCAAATAATGGCGCACGCGATCGCAGCTAATCGTCAGTGTTTTTTGCATCGCTTCGTTTTGCCTGACTCTTAATTTATCGAATACATTTATCATCTGTTCGGTGTCGGGGCTAACTTCCATGCTCTGCACTGATTCATCTCCCATACTAATTGATTGCTGCTGACTAGTAGTAGCATCCCAAATCCTTGCCGTTTGGTCATCTGATGCAGTTGCCACTCGCTTTCCATCGGGGCTAAATGCCACGTTTGTCACATAACTTTCGTGCCCCCAGAGAACCTGTAATTCCTTACCAGTGACTACATCCCACACCCGTGCTGTCTTGTCGTCTGATGCAGTTGCCACTCGCTTTCCATCGGCGCTGAATACAACTTTCCATACGTAATCGATCTGTCCGCTCAGAGTATATAATTTTTTACCATCTTCAGCATCCCATAGCCGCGCCGTTTTGTCCTTGGATGCAGTTGCCACTCGCTTACCGTCGGGGCTGAATACTATGCTGTTCACTCCATTCTCATGTCCGATCAAAGCGTATAATTCCTTACCATTGTCAGCATTCCACAGCCGTGCCGTTTTGTCTTCAGATGCAGTTGCAACTTGCTTACCGTCTGGGCTAAATACCACGCTCGATACCTCATCTTTATGTCCGATGAGAGCGTGTAATTCCTTACCAGTGATAGCATCCCACAGCCGTGCTGTTTTGTCGTCTGATGCAGTTGCCACTCGCTTACCGTCGGAGCTAAATACTACGCTGCTCACTCCACTCTCATGCCCTTGAAGAACGTGTAATTCCTTACCATTCAAAGTATTCCATACTCGTGCTGTTTTGTCTTCGGATGCAGTTGCTACTCGTTTACCGTCTGGGCTAAATACCACACTCCACACCTCATCTTTATGTCCTTCAAGAATGTGTAATCTTTTACCATTGGTTGCATCCCAAACCCGCGCTGTATTGTCCCATGATGCGGTGGCTATTAGTTTACCGTCGGGACTAAATACCAGGCTTTTCACCTCACCTTCATGTCCTTCGAGAGTGTGTAACAGCTTACCAGTAGCAGCATTCCACAGCCGTGCTTTATTGTCCCCCGATGCAGTCGCCACCTGCTGATTGTCGGGGCTGAATACTGCGCTCCATACCCGATTATTATGTTCTGCGATCTGGAACAACCCAAGATTGGGAACATTCCACACCCGTGATGTTTTGTCCCAAGATGAGGTTGCTAGTAGTTTTCTGTCGGGGCTAAATTCCACCTTGTTCACCCCACTTTCATGTCCCCGGATAATTTGTAATTGCTGACCAGTTCCAGCATCCCACACCCGTGCCGTCTTGTCATCTGATGCAGTTGCCAACCACTGACTATCCTGGCTAAATACCATGCTCCTTATGCCGCTTTCATGTCCTCGCAGCATCTGTTTTTTACCAGTTGCGACATTCGATATCTGTACTGTATTGTCCCATGATGCGATCGCCAGTAGTTTTCCATCGGGACTAAATAATGTGTTCCTCACCCCACTTTTATCTTCTGTGATGGGCAACTGTTTACCAGTGACTAAGTTCCATATCTGTACTTTATTGTCAACTGATACAGTTGCTAATAGCTGAACAAATCCCTGCCCCGTCTCTACGTTAGCGCGGCTAAATACCATGTTCCTTACCCGGCTTTCACCTTCATGTATGGGTAACTGCTTCTGCTTACCACTTACAACTTCTAATACCCGCAATGTTTTATCCTTAGATGCGATCGCCAGTAGTTTTCCGTCAGGGCTAAATACAATGTTATTTACCTCGCTTTCACCTTTTAGCATGGGCAAAAGCTTCTGTTTACCAGTTGCAACTTCTAATACCCGTAGTGTTTTGTTATTAGATGCGATCGCCAGTAGTTTTCCGTCAGGGCTAAATACAATGTTATTTACCTCGCTTTCACCTTTTAGCATGGGCAAAAGCTTCTGTTTACCAGTTGCAACTTCTAATACCCGTAGTGTTTTGTTATTAGATGCGATCGCCAGTAGTTTTCCGTTGGAGCTAAATACTATGTTCCTCACCCCACTTTTATCTTCTGTGATGGGCAACTCCTTGATATTACCAGTTTTGACATTCCACACCCGCACGATATTACGATTTTCTATAGTAGCTAGATATTTACCGTCGGGACTAAATATTACATTTGTACCCCTTAACCGCAGATGTTCCTTCCATCCTTGTTGATTGTGGTGAACTGCTTTTTGCAAAGTACCAAGAATTCTGGGGGTAAAATCATTTCTTCCAATTAAAAGATTATCTAATTTTTTCTTGGCTTTTATAGCTTCCAGCATTGCATCAAATCGATTGTTTGATGCTAGCTTTGATTCTGAAGCTTCTATCAAAGCGGTAATCTCTAGTATTTTTGTATTTCTTAAATTCACTAAAGCCCAAATAGTTAACCCGCTTAATATCCACATTATGCTCAATGTAATTATCCAACGTCTTTGGATATTTCGCCGTCTTCGCTTGATACTTCGTCGCACAAACTCCACTTCTACTTGATTTAACCAATTATCACCGGATTTCAATGTTCCATTCAATACATCAAGGTAAGGATTAGCATCCCACAAAAACCCCAGGGGTTTCTCTGTGGAATTTATTTGCTCATCTGCTCTGCTTTTTCGTAGTCGAACTTGAGTACTTATGCTTTGGATAAAGCAGAGTTTGTTGTCAAACCAATCGATGGCAGCTTCTACCCAAACTTGAAACTCAGATGGTTGTTTTTTGCCTTGAACACTTTGCCAATCCACCGCACTTGGAGTCAATCGACGTTGTAAAATTAAACTTTCTTCTTGCTCTTGCTTCCACCTTAACAACCTTTCCCACCCTCGCACTAAAGCATCATGTGCAGGTTCGACGTAACAATCCCCAAGGGAATCTTCTCCTTTAACCAATAGTCGTGCTTTAGTAAAACCCTCGATTACTTCTTTAACTAAACTATTTTTTTCTTGTGGATATTCCAATTCCGATAAAGATACACGTCTTCGAGCTAACTCACCTCCACTAAGAGCAATCATCCGCAGCATTACATGACGAACAACTTGACTATAAGCTGAATTTTTGCGAACTAGGGCTTGATATTCCTCGTCAGCCCTTTGAGTAAGCGATTGCATTACTCCCCCCAATTCTTGATAATCTGCTTGAGTTAAAGCGCGGTCAATTGTGATACCTGTGTATTCCGCCACTCGTTGTCGTTTTAAATATTTCAAAAAAAGTTCGCTTAAGGCAAAAGAAAGCAGTGGCAATGCTCCGGGCATATTATCCACTTCATTAATTAATTGTTCTACTAAATCATGCGGTTGAAAATACATTACCCTTGTTTCTGCGGGTTTTTCGATTGCTTCGCGCAATTCCCCTCGTGTCATTGCAGGTACAATAAACCGTCCACTTTGCCAACGATTTTTTAGTTCCGTGTTATCCAATTGATTCATGACTTCGGGGACAAACTTTAAGCCAGCATCTCTAATTTGGGGTTCAAAGTCAGAACGCAGGGTTAATACTACCCGCAATTTATCTCGATGAACATTAATTGCTGTAAGTATCTGTTGAAAAAACTCTTTGCGATCGTTCTCCGAATGACAAAGTGTAATTACTTCTTCGCTTTGATCGATAAATATTAATAATTTAGAATCTGTATTCTTTTTAACCCAAAAATCAATACTTTGAGCAAGAGTTTTTTGTTTGTTTTGTAACTCTACTTTTGGTAATTGGGCATCAGCAAGGACATTATTTAATGCTTGGAAAGGTGTGTCTCCAGGACGTATAAGTGACAAAATACACCATTTTTCGGTAGCTTCTTTCAACTTAGGAATTAATCCAGCTTTTACTAAACTTGATTTTCCCGAACCACTAGCACCCAATACTACAGTTAAAGAATGAGTTTTAACAAAATTGTGTAACTTTTCTACAAGTTTGCTTCTACCAAAAAATAACTCGCTATGTTCTTCATCAAAAGACTTTAAACCACGATAGGGATTTTTTGATTCATCTAATGGTGGTGCTGGTGGTAAATTTAATTTATGTCCGGGAGAAAGAAAGATATACTCGCCTTTATCATGCTTATTTAAACACCAAATACCGGGAGTTTGTCGCAGATGGTGTTTTTTGGTCGGAATTTCAACTTTATCGCGCAAATGTAAATATAATTCCGTTGCTGTAATTACTCCATCTCCGGGAGCTTTACCATTTTTTGCAGGAGGATAACTATCTGCTTCCCCTTCTAAAGCTTTTAATAATGCAGCAGCAAAGGGGGAATGATTATTAACTTCACCGCGTTCTGTATCTAATTTAAAGTTATCTAATGCTTTTTGATCGGAAGCTGAAGAAGTTATGATTTGCCATGCACTGTCTGCGATAAAACGGTCGTAACGTTCTTTATGAATCACCTCTGGTGTAGTTAATAAATCCCTGGTACTCGACCATCGGAAAGCACCAGAAAAACAGCAATCAAGAATTCCTAAAAAATGACGACAAGGTAATTTATTTAAAGCATCATGTAACTTTGTCATCGGCAGATAGCTATAAATATCGTGTAAATAAGCATCTTGAGGAATTAAATAACCAGCAGGCCCATTATCATTATTAAGTGCGACTCCATGACCAGCAAAATAAAATAATAAACGATCATTTTCAGTAACTTGTTCTGGTAATGTTTTTTCTAAAAGTTGATTTAAATTATTAAGAGTTGCTACTTCATCTAAACAGATCCAAACTTGATAATTATGCTTTTCTCGAAGAATCTCTACAAGCTTTTTGGCATCATTAACGGCCGTTTTTAAAGGTGAAATCCCGTTATTGTAATTGTTGATGCCGATGATAAATGCTAAGTTGCGGGAGAACATATTTTCGCAAACAGTTTGGTAATACTAAAAAAATTATACGTTTAGCAGCAATTCCTCATTACTTAATTAAACATTAATTATTATTTATTTTTACCAACGACTTGATAAACCAATTTCATCATATCTGGTGGAATTTCTCTGACTAAACGAATCGGGAATGTTTTCGTAGATGCATCTACCGCATATTCAGGCGTGAGAAATGCTTGATACGACGTAGAATTATTTCTGGAAACAAAAGCCAAGGTAATTCCCCGCATATATTTATGAATATCGGCAGCTTTTTCCCCCACCACTTCAGTTTCACTCTGGCTTTCTCTTCCTGCGGTAGATGCTGGATCTTTGATACTACCGTGAGTTGCACCGACAATTCCCACCAGCCATTTAGGTGATGAAATTTTGTTAAAACTAATAACTTGCTCGGTTAAAACGGGAGTAACTTTGTCTGCGGAGGATGCTAACATCAGCGTGGGAATTTGGATTTTTTCTAATCCAGTTTTACCAAACATTAAAGAAGTTGTTGGATTGAGGGCAATTACTTGTTTAACGCGATTATCTCGGAGTTGATATTTCTTTTCTGGTAAACCTTGAGCAATACATTGTAACCATTCCGATGAATTAGTAGAAGCCTGAAGTTTGCCGCAATCAGCTTTTAGATCGTCAATTTGTATTTCACCTCCAGCTATGGCTAAAACTGTTCCGCCACCAAAAGAATGACCGATCGCGGTAACATTATCGGTAGAGATTTGGTTAAAAAGTGGGTGATTAGATTGGTTATTAAATTCTGTTAATTTATCCAAAGTAAAACTAATATCTCGTGGACGTTCTATAAATTCCTGTGGTTTCATCAAAGAAACAATTCCATTTTTAGTCAAATTAATTCGATAATTTTGGTTGCTACCTGTATGCTCTACTGCTGCAACCACATATCCGTGAGATGCGAGATGCTTAGCAATATAAACCATATCAGATTTATCCGAGGAAAAACCGTGACTGAGAACAACTAAGGATTTCTGTGTCGGTTTTCTAGTTGAAGTTTTGGGAAAATAAATATCTACGGGAACCGAACGAGAAGAGCGGAATTCGTCCTTTAAATTGAGCTTAAGAACATCTACAGCCGCATTCCCCGGTTGAGTTGGATCGATATTTGAACTAAATTGAGAATTATTAGCCGCAGACAGTTGAGGAGCGATCGCCTTCATAAACTGCTGGGTTTGCTGATAAGCCAAATTCAATTGTTTAAATGTTTTCGATGCTTCTTTCACATCTATTTCAATCTGTTCGCCGGGATAAGCATCAATAAAACTTATAATCGAAAGCCCTTCCTTATCTTTAGCACCACTAACTAATGCAGATCTCAATGCTTGCATTCCTCCAGACTCCGAATGCGAAGTCACTCTTGCCAAATCCTTAAGAATAGTACTGCCACCAGGAGTATATAATAATCGACTTAAAGTAACAAAATTAACAGGATGTCTTGTTTGTAGTTTTGTTAATAATTCCTGCCGTTTCTCCACAGGTAATTGGTCTGTATATTTTTTGTAATATCCTTGTATTTCGCCAGTTTCGGCAATTTGTTGTAACTCTTTCACCGAAATAGATCTCGACAAAATACCGTAACGCAAGACGACACTTTCAGCGGCTTTTACAGGAATATTTGTGCTTAATAAATAAGTCGCAGTCGCACAAAGCAAGCCAGCAGATGCTTTTAAGATGTTTAAATCGATTTTCATGGTTTGGGATTTTAAAAAGTGGTAGTTGCGGGGAGTTTTCAACCGTAGATGTTGTTATTCCCCACTTATAGATATAGTTGCCACTTTTTTTAACTGATGCAGTCGGAAATATTGTAATTGCAAATTTGGTATAACTAGTTGCAAAGATTGCGATCGCCTTCAACGTTAGAATTATTTTTCAAATAGTCACGCACGCGATTGCAACTGCGCGTTAATAGATTATCTAGAGTGAAATTTGACATTATTTGCGAATAATTCCACACTGCTATTTGTCCTGATTTATCTCCTGAAGCCAGAAAGCTTCCATTTGGACTAAAACTGATGCTATTAACCCCTCCTATTCGATGTCCGTTAAGAATATTGATTTCTTTACGGGTTGCAACATCCCACAATCTTATGGTTTTGTCATCACTAGCAGAAACTAACAACTTACCATCTGGACTAAAATTGACACTGCGAATAATAAGCTTATGTCCTTCCAAGGTATCAACTTCTTGGGGAGCATGGGTGTTTGTAACATCCCAAAGTTTGATCTTAGCATCATCGCCAGCACTAGCTAGCAGTTTGCTATCCGGGCTAAAATTAACACTCCTAATTCCCAGGTCATGTCCTTTTAAAGTCGCAATTTTTTTTGCTTGTGTGGGGTTAGTGATATCCCAAAGTTTAACAGTCTTGTCCCAACTACCAGAAGCCAGCAGTTTCCCTGAAGAACTAAAACTTATGCTAGAAACTTCATTTTTATGGTCTGTCAGATTAGCAATTTTTTTTGGTTCTTTGGGGTTAGAAATATCCCAAAGTTTTATAGTATTGTCCCTACCACCAGAAGCTAGAATTTGCTCATCCGGGCTAATAACAACACTCGCAACAGCTTTAGAATGTCCTTTAAGAGTGGCAATATCTTTACGTTTGGCGACATCCCAAAGTTTGACAGTCTTGTCCCAACCACCAGAAGCCAGCAGTTTTCCTGAAGAACTAAAAGCAAGACTTTCAATCCAAAAAGTATGCCCTCTTAAAGTATCGATTAATTTGCCCTTACTAGCATCCCAAAGCCTGATCCTTGCAATTTTATTACATCCACAAGACTTAGTAGTAGTGGCAAGTAGTTGCTTATCTGGGCTAAAACTAACACTATTAATGGGAATATTTGTAGGAGTGGGACGTTCTGAGAGGAAATTCACTTCTTTGCGCTTGCCAATATCCCATAATCTAATAGTGCCGTCATCACTAGCAGAGGCAAGTATTTGACCATTTGAACTGACACTATTGACATGAGCGCTATGCCCGTTAAGCGGTTTGATTTCTTTGATTTCTCGGAGATTTCTGGCATCCCAAGACTTAATAGCATTGTTAAAACCGCTAGCAATCAAGAGTTGTCCATCTGAACTGAAACTTAGATTTGTCACTCGACCGCTAAAACCTTTGATTGGATGCACCTTACCCTCTAAGATATTCAAGATTTGGATGCTACCACCATCGGCACCAGAAGCTAGCATTCTTCCATCTGGGCTGAAAGCAACAGAAAAGACCCAATTGTTATGTGAAATAGGTGTATCTTCTGCTTTTCGGGTAACAATATCCCATAACTTAACTTTACGATCATAACTAGCAGAAGCCAGCTTTTTTCCATCTGGACTGAAACTAATGGCGCTCACTCTGTACTTATGCTCACTCAGAGTATTAATTTCACCGCTCTCAACGTCCAATAATTTGATATTGTTCTCATCTGTGACATAAGCTAAAATTCGCCCGTCAGGACTAAAAGTGATGCCTTGGTTGCCATTGCTATCAGAATCAGTATTGTGGGTAGAGTCATAGTCCTTGAAAAAAGAGATTTCCATACCAGTAGCAATGTTCCAAAGTCTAACAGTGTTATCGCTATCACTCGCCGAAGCCAACAGTTTTCCATCCGGGCTGAAACTGACAACATTTACTGCATCAATATGACCAGTAAGAGTATTAAGATGCTTGCCAGTCTCAACATCCCATAGCTTGATATTTCCATCAGCACTCCCAGAAGCTAGTAATTGCCCATCCGGACTCAAGCTGACACTAAAAACTGCTCCGTTGTGCCCATCTAAACGGTTTCTTTCTTTTACCCAGTAAGCTGACTGCTGCAACTGAGTTTTAATTCGATACTCGGTTTCTGGAGTTACCCCAAAAGCTGCCTGTTTAGCTTGTTTACCTGCTCTTACACTCGTTAGCAGTGCATCAAATTCCTGATTCGAGTCAAACAGTTGCTGTGAAGCTTCCGTGAGAGCATCAATAGTTGAGATGAGTCTTTTCTGGGCGTTTATCCACTGAATAGAAGCAATTATAGCTGTTATTGCAATTACCGAACTAACTGAGCTAGCAATACGCCATCGCCATTTATGATTTTGTTTTTTGTGGACTACACTTTCGCGAACAAAGTCAGCTTCTGCAGTATTTAACCAATTATCATCGGAGTTTAGTGTTTTATCTAATACATCAAGATAGGGATTACCATTCCAGAGGTGCTGTGATGGTCTTTCTGTCAATCCTTCTTGCCCATTAGGTATTCCTTCCCATAATCGAACAAAATGGGTCTCTATTTGAGGATTTACTTTGTCAAAAAAGTTTTCGACGACGCTGAGTTTGCCATCCAACCAATTAATTACAGGTTTAGCTCTACGTTGAAAACCGGATGCTTGTTGTTGCTGACTAGCTATACTTTGCCAATCTGCAACCGCAGGTGTTAACCGTCGTTGCAAAATTAAATTTTCTTCCTCTTTTTGTTTCCAAGCTAGCAGTTTTTCCCACCCCCTTACCAAAGCATCATGAGCGGGTTCCACATAAAGACTCCCCTGAGCGTCTTGTCCTTCCACCAATAATCTAGCTTTACTAAAACGCTCAATTATTTGCTTAACTAAAATATTTTTTTCTTCAGGATATTCCAATTCCGACAAAGGAACTCGTCTGCGAGCCAACTCACCCCCAGTAAGAGCAATCATTCTCAGCATTACATGAGGAATAACTTGGTCATAAGCTGAATTTTCGTTAACTAACTTCTGATATTCCTCATCAGCCCTTTGAGTCAAAGATTGCATTACTCCCCCCAATTCTTCATAATCTGCTTGAGTCAGAGCGCGGTCAATTGTTTCATTTCCATATTCCGCAACCCGCTGACGCTTTAAGTACTTTAGATAAAGTTGGCTCAAAGCAAAAGACAATAGTGGTAATGCTCCTGGCATATTATCGACTTCATCAATTAATTCTTCTACTAATTCATGGGGTTCAAAATACATTACCCGTGTTTCTGCGGGTTTCTCGATAGCTTCGCGCAGTTCGGCTCTGGTCATTGCTGGGACAATAAATCTTCCGCTTTGCCAACGTCTTTTTAAAAAAGTGTTTCCCGATTCTAATGCTGTTGGTACGTACTTTAACCCCGCGTCTCGTACTTGCGGTTCAAAGTCGGAACGTAAAGTCAATACTACTCGTAATTGATGACGATGAGCATTAATTGCACTTAGAATCTGTTGAAAAAATTCTTTGCGCTTTTTCTCATTTTCTTCACCTTGACAAAGGGTAATTATTTCTTCTACCTGATCGATAACTATTAATAATTTGCGATTGGGGTTATTTTTAATCCATGTGGTAACACTTTGAGCTAAGTTTTTTTGCTGATTTTCTAGTTCAACGCTTGCTAAACCACCAGCAGTTAAGGCATTATTTAAAGCTTGAAAAGGTGTTTCACCGGGACGTATAGGTGAGAGAATACGCCATTTTTCGTTAGCTTCTGTTCTTAATTTTGGAATCAATCCTGCTTTTACCAAACTCGATTTCCCAGAACCGGAAGCACCTAATACTATTGTCAGAGTATGATCTTTAATAAAACCTTGTAATTCTTTTACAAGTTCGCTTCTACCAAAAAAGAATTCGCTATGCTTCTCTTCAAATGCTTCCAAACCACGATAGGGATTTTTTGATTCATCTAAAGGTGGTGCTGGTGGTAAGTTTAATTCGTGTTTGGGAGAAAGAAAGATATACTCGCCTTTATCATGTTTATTCAAACACCAAATACCCGGAGTTTGTCGCAAATTACATTCTTCTGTGGGGATTTCCACTCTATCCCGTAAATGTAAATATAGTTCGGTGGCTGTAATCACTCCATCCCCGGCAGGTTTACCATTTTTTGCAGGTGGATAAGTATCTGCTTCCCCTTCTAAAGCTTCTAATAATGCAGCACCGAAAGGGGAATGATTGCCGACTTGACCGCGTTCTGTATCTAATTTAAAGTTATCTAAGGCTTTTTGGTCGGAAGCTGAGGAAGTAAGTATTTGCCAAGCTGGATCTGTAATAAAACGGTCGTAGCGTTCTTTATGAATTACCTCTGGTGTTGTTAATAAATCCCTAGTACTTGACCAGCGGAAAGCACCAGCAAAACAGCAATCAAAGATTCCTAAAAAATGACGACAAGATAATTTACTCAAAGCATCATGTAGCTTCGTCATCGGTAGATAACTATTAGTATCTCCTTGTTTTGCATCTTGAGGAATCAAGTAACCAGCAGGACCATCATCACCATTCAAAGCCACTCCATGACCAGCAAAATAAAATAATAAACGGTCATTTTCGCTAACTTGTTCTGGTAATGTTTTTTCTAAAAGTTGATTTAAATTATTGAGGGTTGCAACTTCGTCTAAACATATCCAAACTTGATAACCATGCTTTTCGCGAAGAATTTCTACTAGTTTTTTAGCATCATTGACGGCAGTTTTTAGAGTGGAAATACCGTTTTTATAGTTATTGATGCCGATAATAAATGCAAGGTTGCGGGAAAATTCGTTCTTAGAACTTGGTTCTGTGCTATTCATAAGATACCTCTAGTTTAATT
The DNA here is from genome assembly GCA_964395005.1 of uncultured Rivularia sp. GTDB lineage: Bacteria > Cyanobacteriota > Cyanobacteriia > Cyanobacteriales > Nostocaceae > Rivularia. The sequence continues at coordinate 680 of CAYMZW010000032.1, read as the reverse complement.
TTATGCGTAACTCCTATTTAATCCAAATTTTCTTTGGTGCGTGACGCTAGATAAGCTCTGGGTTTAAGAAAATATATTTTCGTTGCGTCACACACCCTACGTGCTGAAGGATACCATAACGCAAGACGACACTTTCAGCGGCTTTTACAGGAATATTTGTGGTTAATAAATAAGTCGCAGTCGCACAAAGCAAGCTAGCAGATGCTTTTAAGATGCTCAAATAGATTTTCATGACTATTTTTTAGCCTCAAAAAGTGGTAGTTGCGGGGAGTTTTCAACCGTGGGTGCGGTTGTTCCACCGTTATGTATAGATATAGTTGCCACTTTTTTTAACTGATGCAGTTGGAAATATTGTAATTGCAAACTTGGTATCACTAGTTGCAAAGATTGCGATCGCTCTTTTTAAGATTGGTATTACCTTTGAGATAGGGGCGTATCCAGTCACAGCTAATCGCCAGCATATCTTCAATATCTCCCACTTGCCACAACTTCACTGTCTTATCCCATGAACCAGTAGCCACCATCTCTCCGTCTGGACTAAATACAGCACTCCTTACAAAATTTGAATGTCCGCGTAATAATGCTAGCTAGAACGCGGGAGAAATTGGCGGTAAGTGTAACCCAGCACCCGTGTTCGGTACAACCTTCATAAGTTTAAATAGGTTTTATAGCAATGTCGT
>CAYMZW010000031.1:0-28117 GCA_964395005.1 uncultured Rivularia sp. | reverse complement strand
TGAGTGTAGTGGGTTTTTTACAGGCATATCCCCAAGAAAATGTTACTGTCGATGCCACAAAAGTCATTAGCGTAGCAGTAAGATTTAATCCCGAACGTTTGCAAAGTAAAGCCTTGGGTTCTTTACTCGCAAGAGAATTATATGTAAACAGCCAAACAGATTTATCACAAAATTTTAGAACCTTTAACCCAGCCTTGATTGGAAATCTTGGAGTAGAAAAGCAAACAATTATCTTGCGAGATCCAAGGCGCAATCGTACTATTCCCATAGATATTTATTCAAGTCGAGAAAAACAACCAACACAGCCATTAGTAGTTATTTCTCATGGTTTTGGTGCAAGTCGATCGAGCTTAAGTTATTTAGCCCGTCATTTAGCTTCATACGGTATTAGCGTTGCAGCGATCGAACATCCAGGTAGCAATGTCAGTGCAATTAATCAAGCTGCTTCTGCATCCAATTTAAAAAATTTAATTAATCCTCAAGAATTTATCGATCGACCCAAAGATATTAGCTTTTCATTGAATGAATTAGCAAAACTAAATAGTCAACCGGGAAGACTGCAAGGAAAACTAAATACTCAGCAAGTAAGCGTTATCGGACATTCTTTAGGAGGTTATACCGCTTTAGCCGTAGCAGGAGGAGAAGTCAACATCGAGCAACTGCGCTTGTTTTGTAATAAATCTTTAAATATAGCTTCCGCACCCGCTGACTGGTTGAAATGTTCGGCAGTTTCCCTATCAGAAAAAAAATTACAGCTTCAAGATCCACGAGTAAAAAGTGCGATCGCCTTAAATCCGATGGCTGGTAAACTCTTCGGTGACAAAGGCTTAAGCAAAATCAATAAACCAGTTTTGATCCTAAGTGGAACAGACGATTCACTCACACCAGCCCTGACACATCAGATACAGCCTTTTAATCAATTAGGCGGACAAAAGTATTTATTAACAGCAATTGGTGGAACGCATTTAAGTATAAGTGACGGTAACTTGGTTGTAAATTCAGCCACAACAATAATTAAAGAGCGACAAGGAATAGAGGCCAAATCTTTACGGGAATTACTTCAAGGAGTCAGCGTAGCATTCGTCAAACAGCTTGCACCCGAAGCAAGACAGTATCAACCATATTTAACTTCTGCTTACGCTCAATCGTTCTCCACACCACAAATTAAATTGCGTTTAAACTCCTCATTACCAGCAAGGATTCAACAAGCATTGAAATTAAGTAATAGAAAATAGGGAATTGGGGATTGGGCATTGGGCATAGGAGAGATAGGGGGACAAAAAACAACTAACTCCGCGCCTCTTAACTTGATAATTGGGGAGCAGGGAGTAGGGAGTAGGGGGCAGAGGGGGAAGATAATTATTAACTCCTAACTCCTAACTCCTAACTCCTAATTCCTAACTTCATCCGTTGCCGCCACTCCATCCGTAGCCTAACTCCTAACTCCATCCGTAGCCTGACTCCTAACTCCATCCGTTGCCTAACTCCTAACTCTTAACTGTTCGGTGTTCATTGTTGCAAAAATAATGCATAAGCGTGTTATTTGAAATAAGATACCTGTATCATGTCGGTTGGTGCATGACAATACCTTGTCTGAAGTCGCCGCATCGTGATAATAAAATTACACGTTGTTTTTTAATTAAACTAAAGGTAAGAAGAAGTAGTATCATTTGTTGGATCGCTACAACTTCGTTAAAGTAAATTTCCCTATTGCTGTGCAAGGAGCATAAATGGAGCCAATTATTGCTATAGCTTTAGTGCTTATAGGTTATTCATTAGGGTCGGCAAAGATTATTAATCAAGGAAACGAAGCTTTAGTAGAACGCTTGGGTCAATATCATCGTAAATTACGACCCGGACTAAACTTTATCGTTCCCCTTATCGACCAGGTTGTAATGGAAGATACTACACGGGAACAGATATTGGATATTAAACCCCAAAACGTGATTACTAAGGACAATATCTACCTAGAAATTGATGGAGTTGTGTATTGGTCCATCAAAGATATGGAAAAAAGTTTTTACCAAATCGATGATTTAGCGCAAGGTTTAAATCAAATTACTACAACTTCTTTGCGGGAAATTATCGCTCAAAATACTTTGGAGGAAACCAATGTCTCTAGAGTAGATATGGACCAAGAACTGTTGGATCGATTGAATGAAACAACCGCAGGTTGGGGTGTTGAAATTCAAAGGGTAGATATCCAATCAATTACACCTCCCGAAAGCGTGCGGTTATCAATGGAAGATCAACGCGCTGCTGAAATTAAAAGCCGTGCTGCGATTTTGGAAGCTGAAGGAGAACGTCAAGCTGCAATCAAGAAAGCTGAAGGTACTAGCACTAGTATGCAGATCCTTTCCGAAGCTTTGCGTAGCACTCCTGAAAACAAGGAAATTCTGCGATATCTGGTAGCTCAAGACTACATCAACGCCAGTTACAGATTAGGTGAAAGTCCTAATTCCAAAGTTATTTTCGTAGATCCCGGTTCCGGTTCAAATGAAATTGTCGAACAAATAAGCGCCGAAACAGTAGCTGAAGATACTGCAAGAAGACCTAAAAACGGTAATGGCAATGGTTCGGAATCATAAGCCAAAAGTACATGAATCGGCTAAACGATGAATATTTGAAGTCTCTTATTAAAGCGAAATCAATCAATTTGGGAAATTGGAGGCGATTTTTTTCTTCTGCTGTGAATCAGCTTTAAGGCTTTACCAATTTTCCAATATTGTCTTAATTGCTTTGATGCCGGTATTTAATTGCATCAGCGACCATTGAAACATCGCGTATTTGTTCGACATCGTGAACTCTGAGAATATCAGCGCCATTAAAAATAGCAGCACAACAAGCCGCAGCAGTTCCCCAAACCCGCGCTTTGGGGTCTGGTTGGTTCAAAATACGACCGATGAAGCTTTTACGAGATGGGCCGACTAAAATCGGACAGTTGAGCTTTTTCAATTCTGCTAAGCGGCGAAAAATTTCTAAATTTTGTTCTAAATTCTTTGCAAAACCAATACCGGGATCGATAATGATTTTTTCCCTGTTAATTCCCGCAGTCACAGCTGCGGTTATTTGTTGTGATAAAAAATTAGATATTTCTTCGATTACATCTTGATAATCGGTAAGAAGCTGCATTGTCTGAGGAGTTCCACGGATATGCATTAATACAATAGGCACATTTAAACTCGCAACCGTAGAAAACATCGATGAGTCAAAAGTGCCTCCAGAAATATCATTAACTATATCCGCACCAGCATTAACAGCTCGATCGGCAACAGTTGCTCTTGTGGTATCTACAGAAATTGGAATATTAATTTTTGAACGAATAATTTTTATAACCGAAAGCACTCGTTCGAGTTCTTCCTCTACAGAAATTTGTTCTGCACCAGGGCGAGTAGATTGTCCGCCTACATCAATAATATCCGCACCTTTCTGGGCTAAGGCTAATGCTTGATCTAAAGCAGTAGTAGGTTTATCAAACTCCCCACCATCGCTAAAACTATCAGGCGTAACATTTAAAACGCCCATTAGATAAGTGCGATCGCCCCAGTTGAAGTTCAGCATCGCTTGCTCCGTTTGAAAATTTAATTGGAAATTTAACAATATAGAAAATGTTTTGGGTGACGAGCAGAGGGGGAGACAAGGGGACAAAGAGACAAAGAGATGGGGAAAGGTTAAGAGCGATCGCACACCTACCTTTGACCTTTTTACAATGCCCTATGCCCTATGCCCTATGCCCCATTCCCAATCCCCAATTCCCAACTCACTTAAAATTGACAATTCGAGCAAAACTTTGCGATTCCAAACTTGCTCCACCAACTAAAGCACCATCAATTTCGGGTTGAGCCATAATTTCATCAACATTATTCGGTTTTACCGAACCTCCATATTGAATAGTTACATTTTTATTGCTCAACAGACTGCGAATTAAACCGATAACCCGATTGGCTTCGGTAACTTCACAGGTATCTCCGGTACCAATTGCCCAAATTGGTTCGTAAGCGATTACTAGATTATTTTGGTCAACACCTACCAAGTCTTGCTTAATTTGATTGGTAATTATTAATTCAGTTTCTCCTTTATCTCTTTGTTGTTTGGTTTCCCCAACGCAAAGAATAGGTGTCATTCCGAACTTCTGAGCGGCTTTGAGGCGCAGATTAACGGTTTCATCCGTTTCACCAAAATATTGCCGTCTTTCGCTGTGACCGACAATTACGTAACGTACACCAATTTCAGAGAGCATTAAACCGGAAATTTCACCCGTATAAGCTCCCATTTCTTCCCAATGAACATTTTGCGCTCCCAACATTACACGGCCACCATGTAAGTTCTTAGATAAAACGTTTAGATCGGTAAAAGGTACGCACAGTACCGCTTCTCTATCGTCGGGAGTCTCTTGTAATAGAGGCATAAATCCTTGTAAAAATTCCTCGGATTCTGCTCTAGTTTTGAACATTTTCCAGTTGCCAGCAATAACAATTTTTCGCACAGGTGATTAAGTCAAGTCCAAATAGCTACTAAATGCAATATTTAGTTTATGACTTTTTCGGAACCATAACCAGCGGACAGTTAACAGTTAGGAGTTGTAGAGACGCGATATATCGCGTCTCTACAGGAGTTAGGAGTTGTAGAGACGCGTTAGCGCAGCGTGCCCGGAGGGCATTATATCGCGTCTCTACAGGAGTTAGGAGTTAAGAGTTATTAATTATAAATTTCTCTTTGTCTCCCCCTCTCCCTTACTCAATGCCCAATTCCCAAAAATCATTACGATAGAAGAAGAGGTAACAAAATTTATAATCTTCAGTCTAAAATCTGGAGCAAGAAAGTTTGGAGGAAGAACATCTACCTTCCAACTTTCCGCAAAATCTAAAATATAGAATCTAAAATCTAAAATCTAAAATCTAAAATTTATATGACTGAACTTGATAGCAGTAATTCTTATAGTACTGAAGAACTAGATAAGGCGATTTTTACTTTTGAAGAGATTCAAACGGAACTTCATTACAAGCAGGCACAAACGGCTCTGCGTGAAATGGTGGCGAATCTAGATTTGAGTTTATCGGAAACTCAAGGGCTGGAAATGGAAATCGCGGATCTCGAAACTATGCTGACTAAGTTGGAAGGTATGGTTATTCAAATCGCTGCTTTTGGTATGGTGGGACGAGGTAAGTCTTCTTTGCTTAATGCAATGGTTGGAAAGGAAGTTTTTGAAACTGGCCCTTTGCATGGTGTAACTCGCGATGCTCAAACTGTTAATTGGACTATTAGCGAGGAAACTTTCGGTGAATCTCAAAGCGCTTTACGAGTAACTTTTTCTAGCAGTAGCGGGCAATCGCGAGTGGAGTTGATTGATACCCCTGGTTTAGATGAAGTTGATGGGGAAACTCGAACTGCATTAGCCGAACAAATTGCCCAACAAGCAGATTTAATTTTGTTTGTGATTAGCGGGGATATGACGAAACTCGAACACGAAGCTCTTTCCCAGTTGCGAGAAGCGCGTAAGCCGATTTTATTAGTATTTAATAAAGTCGATCAATACCCTAAAGCTGACAGAATTGCGGTTTATGAAAAAATTCGCGATGAGCGTGTAAAGGAATTGCTTTCACCGGATGAAATTGTGACTGCTGCTGCTTCACCGTTGGTTAGAACTTTAGTTCGTCGCTCGGATGGTACCAAAGGAGTGCAGCTGCGGGCTGGGAAACCTCAAGTTGAGGAATTGAAATTAAAAATATTAGAGATTCTGCATCGTGAAGGTAAAGCTTTAGTAGCTCTCAATACGATGCTTTACGCTGACGATGTGAACGAGCAATTAATACAGCGTAAATTAAAATTGCGTGAAACTGCTGCCGATCGCCTAATTTGGAAATCCGTAATGGCTAAAGCTCTGGCGGTTGCCCTTAATCCAGTGACTGTATTAGATATTCTCAGTGCTGCGACCATTGATGTTTTCTTGATTCTCGGCTTATCCAGGCTTTACGGCATTCCGATGACAGAAGCTGGAGCGATAAAATTGCTACAAAAAATCGCCCTCAGTATGGGCGGTATCAGTGCCAGCGAACTACTAGCAAATTTAGGATTGAGTTCTTTAAAAACTTTACTTGGTATTTCTGCACCTGCGACTGGTGGAGCAACACTTGGCCCTTATATATCCGTAGCACTTACTCAAGCCGGTGTAGCTGGTGTTTCTTCTTATGGTATCGGACAAGTTACCAAAGCATATTTACAAGCAGGGGCTACTTGGGGACCAGATGGGCCTAAAGCAGTTATTAGTAAAATTTTGGCCAACCTTGATGAGTCTTCTATTTTGAATCGCATCAAAAGTGAATTACAAGTGAAGTTAAGGAAAGTTTGAGAATGAGGGGAGTAGGGAATGGGGAACGGGGAACAGGGAACCGGGAACAGTAAAAATAAAAATGTGTTTATTTGATTCTTCGCAAACTATGTACCGTTTGTGCAATTGCAAATAACAACTAACTAATAACAACTAACCACTAACAAAAATTGTTTGAAGTATGAAGGATGAAAATTCTCAATCCAGATAACTGGTGCAGAGAATAGGAAACGGGAAATAGGGAACAGTAAATTAAATTATTTCCTTTTTATTTCAAACTTCATACTTCAGACTTAGTCTTCAATCCTTTATCGCTATTTGCTCTTAAAAGAATTCACCCATTGCTGTACTTGAGATTTGGCAATATCGCGAGAGCCAAGTCCGAAAGAAAGGGCAAGAGCGACTGCTAAAGCACCCAACAACAAACCAAAAGCTAAGTTAACGATATCGGGAGCAACACCAATTTGTTGCAGTGCCATAGCTGAAACTAAGACGATAATGGCAATTCTTGCTACCTGACCTAAAATTCGAGCTTGAGCATTACCGGAACTGGTGATGATGCTGAATGCTAAATTCGCTAAGAATAAACCAACAGCAAATACTACCAATCCAGATAAAATTCTTCCCAAAATAATCGTGATACCTGTTACCAGTGCTGTTAAAGCTGGAATATTCAAGATATCAATCGCGGAGATTGCTGCAAACAGCATAATGCCAATAAAGGCAATGAAGCCGACGATTTCTGATGGGGTTTTTGATGTTGAACTAGGAAGTTGCTCTCCTTGAGCGTCATATACTTCTCTTCTAGCAGGTGTAGGTAAACCCAGGATAGAGAAAATATTGTTGAAACCAATGCTGGTGAGGATGTTTGTTACCAGTTCCGATACAAATCTTCCCAAGAAATAAGCAACAGCTAGAATTGCTCCTGCGGTGAAGATTAAAGGAATAGCATTGAGAATCTGTTGCAGCATTGCAATTGCAGGTAGCGAGATAGCCTGAATTTGCAAGGTATTAAGCGCTGCGATCGCAACAGGAATCAAAATCAGAACGTAGACAATCGTACCTAAAATCGAAGATAAAGATTGTCCGCTAGTGGAAGCTTGAGAAAGTCCAAACCGACTTCCTATATGATCTACTCCAGTTGTAGCAAGCAGATTGGTTACAATTCTACGAACGATATTAGCAGCAAACCAGCCAGCTGCACCGATAATTACTGCTCCTAAAATATTGGGCAGAATTGCCAGAATTTCCGAGACTAGACTGTTTATAGGTCCTAAAGCCTGTTGTAAGCCTAAAGTATCCAAAACTGGCATCAAGAACAGTAAAAAGATGAACCAGTAAAGAGCAGTACCAATAGTCTGCGAAATCGAAAGCTGATTAGTACTACCAGCTTCTGCATCCTGCTGCGAGTTTAATCGTTCGTCTACGTTAAGAGCATTGAGAGCATTGACTACCAAAGTTTTTACTAAAGTTGCTACCAACCAAGCAGCCCCTAAAAGGATAGCTGCCCCCAACAATTTAGGTAAGAATTCCCCAATCTGATTAAGAAAAGAATTCAGCGGTTGAGAAGCTACCCGTAGCTGTAACGTATCTAAAACCGCACCGAGGGTAAACAGCAGAACGATCCAAAACACCAAACTGCCGAGAAATTTCTCAACTTGCAGAGAATCAGTACCTGTTAATCCAGAAGCAATACGGTTATCGATATTAGTGCGATTGAGCAGCCCTTGGACTATTTTTTTTGCCAAAAAAGCAATCAGCCAACCAATAAGCAGAATCGCAACCGCACCCAGCAAGCGAGGCAATAAGTCTATTACTTGTGCAAAAGCATTCTCAGCAGTATTTTGAACTTCCCTTGCTGCTTGATTTGCTTCTAATGAAGGCGATTGTGCCAAAATTGTCCCTATTTTTATTGACAGATCCGCACCCGCCACTTGGGTTATATCTTGCCAAGTTGAAATCATGGTTTTCCAGTTTTAAAGTTTACTGTTATTGCGAAAAACACCTTAGATGATAAGGTAGTAGATTGCCTGAAACAATACCATACCCTGACAACTTCGTTTATGTTTTGCAACTTAATTTACCAGTAAATCTTACAAATAATTTATATCAACGCTATTTTTTACTTTTTTTATTTTTATTTACTTTTTTTCCAAAAACTAATTCAAATATCTGACAACTACTGAAGTCATTGTATTTTTATATACTTTTAATTAACCTGATAAAAAACCTCTGGTGGAGAGTTCAAGGGCTGACTAATAATTGTTTTTTTAAGTTAGTGTAATTGGGGAGATTAAATTAAAAATTTGAAATCCCCTATGAAAGAAATTTTTGAGCAATCAATTGAAATTAATGCTACATCGGCAGTAGTAGAACAATGTATCACAGACCGCGATTTAATGCATCAATGGTTAAATCCCGCTTTATGCTGCGAGCCTATGGGAGATTGGAGTACTGAGGTAGGCAGTAAAAGTAAATTTATTATTCAAATACCAGTAATAAAGCCTACATTGATTAGTACAGTTGTAGAAAGAGAACCCGGTCTGATAGTGTGGGGGTTTGACGGTTATTTTAAAGGATGCGATCGCTGGGAATGTCAGCCGGTAAGTAACGGGACTTATTTAGTAAATCGTTTTGAATTCGAGATTCCCAACCCCATAGTTACTTGGGGTTTTAAAATTTTCGCCGAGAAATTTACCAAACAAGATATGCAAGCACAACTGCGTCGTTTGAAGCACGTCGCAGAAAGTGTTACGAGTTAAGAGTTAGGAGTTAGGAGTTAAGAGTTAAGAGTTAGGAGCTAAGAGTTAGGAGTTAAGAGTTAGGAGTTAGGAGTTAGGAGTTAGGAGTTAGGAGCTAAGAGTTAGGAGCTACAAGTTATTTCCCTATGCTCCCTGGTAACTGATAACTGATAACTGTTCACTGATAACTGTTCACTGATAACTGTTCACTGATAACTGTTCACTGATTCTTACCTAATTTTTCGAGCAGGTGCCTAATGGTGGAAGCGTCTTGAGCGTTGGGAACTTGCAGTAAATAGGCTTGCAAGTCATCTGCTGCTTGGTTGAAACGTCCGATTTGATAGGATAGCAAACCGCGATCGCGTAATTCTAATGCTGCACTGGGAAATAATAGTAAAATCCTCTCGACACAGGATAAAGCTTTTTCTGATTCGTGTTGCTTGAGGTAAATATATTTAAGGTTAGTCAGCATCCTTGCTAAAAATTGCTTTTTAGTGACTGGTGTTAAAAATTGTGGCTGTAATGTTACGTTTTGCTGATAAATTTGATTTAAGCGCTCCTCACAGTCTTGGGGAAACATTACTTCGCCATTGTTAAAAGCATCAACAAAAATTTCAATCTCCGAAACATCTGGGCGAATCAAAAAATGTCCCGGCATTCCTATACCTATCATCGGGAAATCTATGCGACGCGCAATTTCTATATAAAGCAATGCTAAAGTAATTGGAATTCCAACTCTACGCTCGATGACATCGTTTAAAAAACTGTTTCGCGGGTCATAATAATTTTGAGTGTTACCTGCAAAGTTTAAATCATCATAAAGATATTTATTAATGGATTGAATTATCTTTAAAGGATATTTTTCTGATGGCAACCTTTCTTCTAACTCCATTGCCATTGCATCCAGTGCATTCAAATATTCTTCTATATCTAGTTCGGAATATTCTTCTTGAGCGATGTACAAAGCTGCTTTTGCTAAGTCAATATACTCGTCAGATTGCTGAATCTCGTGATGAAAAAATTGTCGCGCTGACGATAAATTCATAAATCTTGATTTTGCGAAACTTCTAATATTATCACCATAGGGAGTGTAGGGAGTAGCAAAAGCTGTGGGGTGCCCGCTCGATTATTTTTTAATGATAAGGAAATTTTTGAATCAGCACAAGGAAGTATTGATTTTCTATCTTGAGAATAGTATGCGTTAATTATTTTTCGTGAGACAGTTATACTACAAAATCAATAGTCGATGAACAACTAATGTGAGAGCAAATTCTGTAAAAAATAATTCTCAGCCCCTAGAGACTTCAGCAACAAGTAAATTAATTGCTTTACACAAATGGCGGGGGTTGTTTTGGGCAACGCGAACTCGCATCCTTTTATGGTATGTGCTGATTATTACTTTCATATTTTTCGTATCGATTCCTGCCTTTCGTCAGATACTGTATGCTCGTGTCGATACAAGAGTTCGTAGAGAACTTATGGAAAAGATACAGACATTTAATAAATTAATTGAAAATGAATCTGACACAAAAGAATCTTCGGAAACAGAATCTGAACAAATAAACAATTCTAATTGGATAAACGAACCAGATAGTCGTCTGGTGCGCCCTACTTCTAAAGAAGAACTTAAAGATTTTTTCAATGCATTTTTAGCCAAGCAACTTCCTGAAGATGATACTTTTTTAATTACTTTTGTAGATGGAAAGTTCTTTAAATCAAGTCCTAGAGGAAGACCAAAAATATTTGATAGAGATTCAGAATTGATGCGTCGTTGGGCTACACTAGTTCAACCAAAAAAAGGGGAAGAGAATTTTCATGACGACACGGGTGGCATAATTTACATAAACCAACCTGTAAAAATACAAGGAAAAACTTTAGGAGTATTTGTAGTAGCTCATACTATCAATGGCGAACGTGACGAAGTAATTGAAGCAGTAAGCGTTGTAATTCAAGTAAGTACCGTTGTTGTATTGATTGCTTTAATACTCAGTTGGGTAGCTTCGGGGAGAATATTGGCTCCTTTGCGTTCTTTTAGCGCTACAACTCGTTCTATTAGCGAATCCGATTTAAGTCACCGGATTCCAGTGCGGGGTAAAGACGAACTAGCAGAAGTCGCAACTACGTTCAATGAAATGATGGACAGGTTGGAAGCAACTTTCACCACTCAGCGCAATTTTATCAACGATGCCGGACACGAATTACGAACTCCCATTACTATTATTCGCGGACACTTGGAATTAATGGATAATGATAATCCAGAAGAAGTACAAGAAACCGCTACATTAGTAATTGATGAATTAGATAGGATGAGCCGATTTGTCGAAGATTTAATTCTTCTTGCAAAAGCGGAACGTCCCGACTTTTTACTATTAGAAACAGTAGATGTTCAAAGTTTCACAGAAGAATTGTTTGCTAAAGCTCAAGCCTTAGCCGAACGTAATTGGTGTCTGGATAAAACAGCTAAAGGAATGATTATTTTTGACCGCCAACGCCTGACTCAAGCGGTGATGAATCTTGCTCAAAATGCGACACAACATACAACGAATACCGATACAATTACAATTGGTTCTGCTACAGATAAAGGCAAAATTAAATTTTGGGTACGGGATACGGGAGAAGGAATTAATCACAAAGATCGACAAAGAATTTTTGAACGTTTTGCTCGTGCAGCTAATAGTCGTCGTCGAAGCGAAGGTGCTGGTTTAGGCTTGTCTATTGTCAAGGCGATCGCAGAAGCTCATCATGGAGAAGTTACTCTTATAAGCGAGCCAGGGAAAGGTGCTGAATTTTGCATCAGTTTACCAGTAAGGAGTTAAGAGTTAGGAGTTATAAGTTAGGAGTTCTCTTTTAAAATCTAAAATCTTGTCATGAGTCAAATTCTCATAGCTGAAGATGAATCTCGGATTGCTTCGTTTATTGCTAAGGGTTTGCGTGCTAATGGTTTTGTGCCTACTATTGCATCGGATGCCAAAGAAACTCTAAATTTGGCAATTGGCAATAATTTTGATTTGCTTATTCTTGATTTGGGGCTTCCAGGTAAAGATGGTTTGGAAGTTTTGGAGGAAATACGCGGGCAGGGAGAAAATTTAGCGGTAATTATTTTAACAGCCCGCGATGATATTAATGACAAGGTTGCAGGGCTAGAAGGTGGTGCTGATGACTATATGACTAAACCATTCCGGTTTGAAGAATTGCTTGCAAGGGTGAAACTAAGGCTACGAAATAGTCAAGTATCTCAGGTTGCCGAAGAGATGCTTTTAAAAGCAGGCAATATAGTACTCGATTTACGAACTCGTAAAGCACGAGTAAATGGTGACAATATAGATTTACCAGCCCGCGAATTTACTTTGGCGGAAACTCTTTTTCGCCATCCAAACCAAATAATGAGTAGAGAACAACTTTTGGATAGAGTTTGGGGATACGATTACGATCCTGGTTCAAATATTGTAGATGTTTACATTGGTTATTTACGAAAAAAGTTAGGCAGCGAGTTGATTGAAACTGTCAGAGGCATGGGCTATCGCTTGCGAAGATAATATTATTTGAGGAGAGTTATTTATTTAAGATTAAATTACGCAAATTCCTTATCTAAAAGTAAGTTAAAAACCTTGACTTTTAGCAAATATTTATTAAGATCGATTCAGGATGTATGAATATTTGATACATAAATGAAATTAAATATTGCTATAGTAGGTGATTTATAAACCTAGGACTGTGACTAATTTTTATTTATAAAAATTTGCTTTTGTTTGTATTTCGTTTGTGAAAGATAGTATTTATCGATCGCGCTTGAATTATTTTTATATAAAAACACCATCTCCTAGAGGGATGAGGTAAAGCAATAACTTAGTGCGGCATCCCGTTGTTGCAATATATGTATAGCTATTCTAATTAATAAGTCTCAAAGCCGAACATCTTTCTGATTTGGCTGCGAAAAAAAGTTGTTTTCACTTTCGGAATGTTCCCGAAATTGAAGCAATTCAACGGAATTGATATAAGAACCAGTGTTGATTCTTATAGAAGTTGAATATATTCGCCGTAGATAAATTATGTTAACCATTTAATTCTCGTTCAATTTATAAGGAACTCGGGAAAATTAGTGCAGTCGAGGTACTTAGCAGCGATTACTACCTTTAAGTGATATGGCAGTATTTTTTCTGCTGACTTGACACCGGGACTTTTCGGTTTACATATAGTCAGAAAATTTCGTCAAAATTATATTATTGAGAGATATATAAAGTGGAAAACAGTAAACTTTTTCCGATACCCCATAAATATTTTATTGCTTTACTTCTCTTTACTATTACTTTGTGTTTAACTTTGGTAGCTCCGGCGCATTTAAATTTATTGCACGTATTAGGTATTAATAAACCGGAAGTAGAAATCGTTGATGTTTCTGCTAACAGTCAGCAGCAAGTTGCGGAATTTCAAACCGCAATGGAGAAAACTTTAAACGAGCAGTTAAAAAGACAAAGCTTACTTTCTGCGGCACCATCTAGCTTTAATGGAAAGGTTATTTATGAAATTAAACCTGTTGAAAATAAAAAAGTTATCGCTTTAACTTTTGATGATGGCCCTTGGAAAAATACGACTCAACAAACATTAGATATCCTCAAAGAAAATAATGTCAAGGCAACATTTTTTGTTGTCGGTAACGCTCTACAAAATTATCCTCAATTAGGAAAGCAGATAATAGCTGATGGGCACGCCATAGCCAATCATACCTGGAATCATTGGTATCACTTTATGAATCCCCAAGCTGCGGCTATGGAAATCGATCGGACAAGCGATTTAATCTATAAAGTGACGGGAGTTAAAACAAATTTATTTCGTCCACCAGGAGGACATTTAAGTAATGGCTTGGTTGCTCATGCTAAAAGAAAAAATTATGCAACTCTGATGTGGTCTGCTGATTCTCGCGATTTCCAAAGACCAGCACCTGCTAAAATGGTCAATACTGTGTTAAAAAACTCACGTCCGGGTGGGATTATATTACTACATGATGGCGGCGGCGATCGCACCAACACGGTAAAAGCTTTACCTCAGATAATTGCTAAATTAAGGCAGCAGGGTTATTCCTTCGTTACTATCCCCGAACTTCTGGAAATGGAAGAAAAGAAACAACAGAAGTAGGATGAAAGTTTATCAATTTGTTTCGATTCGATTTTGAAACGATTTTGAGCTTTCTGAAAATTTGATCGTTATATTTTAATGTAATTTTCATTTGATTTAAGATAATATCGGATTATAGCTTGTTAATAGCAAGCTTTTTTATACATCAATAAATTTTCAAAATTAATAAACATTTAATACAAATAAACAGTTCTGTAATTCTTTCAATAGTATATTTATTTTTCAATGACTGTTTTTTTCTACAGTTAAGGAAAATATTATTAATCTATTTGTATTTTTTGTATTTACTATTTTGACAATTTATAAAAAAATTATCTTTTAAATTATGATTGAGATTTTAGAATGAACCATATATTAATTGTTGAAGATGAAACTCGTCTTGCTGCATTTTTGAAAAAAGGATTGAAAAAAAATGGCTATCTAACTTCTGTCGCTGAAGATGGCGAGCAGGCAGTTGAAATTTCTTCAAGCAAGCAATTTGACTTAATGGTATTAGACTTAGGTTTGCCAATAAAAGACGGCTTTACAGTTTTACGAGAGCTACGAAGCAAGGGGAAAAATTTTCCAGTTATCGTTGTGACTGCTCGGTGTGACGATGGGGATAAAGCGAAAGCTATTGATTGCGGTGCTGATGATTATCTAGCAAAACCCTTTCGCTTCCAAGATTTACTTTCCTGTGTAGAAGAAAATTTATCTTAGTTAAAAATTAAGTTAAAAGTTAAAAGTTGTTCGCAAGGTACCAATCACAATGGTATCTTTATCATTATTATGTTCTGGGTTCGTAATTACAACTATACCGGGAGTAATAGCAACATTTTCATTCACATTAAAACGATAAAAAGTCTCTAAATGTAGAGAAGTATTTTGATCGATATGCTTTTTATCATCTAATTCATAATTATTCCTAATAAGCTTTGGTGGTTGACCGATGATAATTCCGCCCAAATTGCCTTCCTCGCCTAAATCGGGGAAAGCTAAAGTCACAGCCCAGTTGAGAATAATTGCAGTAGGATTGTTTGGTAAATCGTTTGCTTTAGCATGAGTGTAACCAACCCAACCTCCCAAGATAAGGTTTTGATTAATGCCAACTGAAGCTTGTAAACCAAGAGAATTGGTAGTTATAGATTCACTATTATCATCAAAAGGGTCATTAGCCCTACTGCTGCCAGTATTAGTATCAATATTATTGTAAGAATGAACGTAGTTTAAACCTACTTTGGAAGTTTTACTGGGTTGAATAGTAACTTGTGCGATGGCAGCATAATCGGATTTATTTAAACCAGTTTCTGGAGAGTCGGCATCATCAGCGACATACCCCATACCAAATTCTAAATTATCGCTAATTTCATATTTAAACCCGATTCCAGCCCCTCCTCCTTGACGAAATATAGGATTACGCTGTGCAAAACGAGAAACAGCACCGTCATCAGTACCATCTAAATAAGGATTAATCGAATCACTAAAATCTTTTATATCTAAGCCTTTCGCACCAATATAAACTCTGGTTTTTTTACCAATAGGAAAGCGATAGATTAAATCACCCAATTCCAGTTTATTTTCTTTGTCACCTTGATAAGCCAAACGAGCCATATCAGTTCCCGTAGCTGAGTTAAGTGATTTGATATTGCTAGTTTTTAAAGAAGTTTTTAATCTGTCTTTCCCAGTAAAGGTAGTGTTTAACTGTAATTTGATACGATTGCTAAAAGTAAGATTGCTATCAATTCTTTCATCGTCATCAGTTTTTTTTCCTTCACTTACAGCAGTAAGAGCAAATATAGATTCGACTTTAAGTCTAGTCGTAGTAGAAAAAGCAGGAAAGCTATTTTTTTCTAATTCTGCAATTTTATTTTTAATAATATCCAACTCCGAAGCAAATTCACTTTGCAATCTTTTCAAAGCCTTTAACTCTTCCTCAGTTGCAAAATTAGTTTGTTGATTGCTTTGTAATCGTTCAAAATGTTGGATTACTTTGCTTACTATAAAAGCAAATTCATGACGTTTTATTGTACTCTGACGCTGAAAAAAATCTAGAGGATATCCTGTATCTATCTTATAACGTTGAATAAAATATTCTACAACTTTGAAATTCCAATTGTTAGGTTGAATGTCTGATAATTCCGAAACATCTGTAAATTCTGTTACATCAGCTTGAACAACTTGGGGATGAAAAATATCAGCATTTTGCTTTGGTTTGTTAGCCTCGACTCGATGGGATAAACAAAAAGTCATTGCAGCTATTTGGAAGGCAAAAGCAAAAAATCTTCCGAAAGAAGTCAACATTATTTTTTATTATCATCCCCACAGTTAAATCTACAATGCAGTGTGAGAGGATGTTTTAAAAGTATCTGGCGGTTAAAACCGCTACTACACAAGCAAAGTCTACCTGCGTAGACTATTAATTTAAAACCCGTGCAGACGGGTTTTGTTTGTGTAGCCGCACCTGGTGCCTGGTGAAGTATACAATTAGACTTTTAAAACATCCTCTGAGAAACTCCTTCATTTTTTAACTGATAAAAATCTTTATACCACCGTACAAATTTTTCAATTCCTTCCTCAATAGTTGTAGTTGGTTTAAATCCTACATCCTGCATTAATTCATCAACATCTGCATAAGTACGGGGAACATCTCCTGGCTGCATCGGTAAAAAAATCTTTTGGGCTTCTTTACCCATTGCCTTTTCAACAACTTCAATAAAAGTCAATAATTCTACAGGTTTGTTATTACCAATATTGTAAATTTTATAGCGAGAATTGCTATGCTCTGTATCAAGATGTGGTTTTGGAGGTTGATGCATAACTCTTACAACACCTTCAATCACATCATCAATATAAGTAAAATCTCGCTGCATTTTACCGTAATTAAAGATATTAATCGGCTCCGAACGTTCAATTGCTCGAACAAATTTGAAATAAGCCATATCAGGTCTACCCCAAGGGCCGTATACTGTAAAAAAGCGCAATCCAGTAATAGGTAAACTGTACAAATGACTATAAGAATGTGCCATTAATTCGTTCGCTTTTTTAGTAGCTGCATATAGTGAAACGGGATTATCTACATTATCGCTAACAGAAAAAGGAATTTTAGAATTGTTACCGTAAACCGAACTAGACGAAGCAAAAACAAGATGTTGCGGTTGAGTATGGCGACAAGCTTCGAGGATATTTGCAAATCCTACTAAATTAGTGTCAACATAAGCAAAGGGATTTTCGAGGGAATAGCGTACTCCAGCTTGAGCAGCAAGATTAACTACACAATCAAAATTTTGAACTTTAAAAAGCTGTAAAATCTCTTGCCGATTGTTTAAATCTAAAAGTTGAAATTGGAAATTATTATGAGGAATTAATTGTGCCAAACGAGCTTTTTTTAAATTGACATCATAATAATCATTGAGATTATCAATTCCATAAACTTGTAAGCCATCTGCTAGCAATCTTTTTGCTAAATGGTATCCAATAAAGCCTGCAACCCCAGTTATTAAAATTTTCATAATTCACCTATTTATTCAATAATTGTGTTTGGAAATAGGGAAGTAGGAGACAAAGATAAATTAACTCCTAATTCCGAACACTGATTAAATGGATTACACTGATTCCACGGATAATTGTTGATTAACTCCTAATTCCTAATTCCTAACTCTTAACTCCTAACTCTTAACTCCTAATTAATCCTATATTCATCGCTTGTAATACTGGTTTATTTAGCGATGTAGGATAAAAAAGAATGCTGATTTCTCCTGAATTTAGCTGTAGGGATAATTGCGATTCTAAACCTAAAATTTGACTTAAGGTGGTAGAAATTGTTTTTTCTTCAGCTACTACTAAACCAGTACTAAGAGCATTTTGATTTCGAGAACAATTAGATATTGTTTGATGCCAAATTTCGAGAAAATTATCTCTCGATACTTGTAAATTTACCGGAGGATTTGACCGAGATTTGATAATTGATTCTAAAATAGACTGTGTATTTACAGTGTTGTTGCTAATACAAAAATCTAATTGTACATTTTTGAGAAATTGGGCTATTTCGATGTCACTTTTTACTTGATTATCCGATACGGGTAATAGTAATAATCTTAAACCGCATTTACCATTTTTCAACTTAGGTAAAATTTCACCTAAATGCTGGGTTTGGTTGATAGCTTCAATTTGAGCAAATGGTTTGGAAGAATTGTTGTCAAAATTAAGAACGTTAATACCGCTATTAGATTGTTGAATTGCGTGATAATTCTGAGGTGGAATTCCTGTAGCTGTACCGATTAAAGCGCGAATAGTGCCGCCGTGACTTACTACTAAAATAGTTTTACCTTGATTAAGGGGTAATACTTCCTGCCAAAACTGCCGTGCTTTTTCGTAAAGTTGTAAAACAGGCTTTGTTTTCGTTTTGATTAAAGTTTGTCCCCTTGATTCAATATTTTCAATCGTGAATTCATGAGGACTTTCTTCCCAAATTCGATATTCCGCCGCAAATTCTTCACGAACATATTTATAATCTAAACCTTGCCATTTAGGTAAATCGACTTCTTTCAGATTTGAATTTAATTTTAATTTTAATTTTAATTTTAATTTTTGATGATATTGATTTACCTGTAAAATCTCCCTCGCAGATTCCTGAGTTCGCTGTAATGGACTAACATAAATAGCATCAAAATTAATTTTACTTAAAGCTATTCCCGTTTCAAATGCTTGCTGTTTTCCCTTTTCCGTAAGTACAGATTCATCACAACAACCTTGATAGCGTTTTTGTTCGTTGTAAGTACTTCTTCCATGACGTACAAGAATTACACGAGTTTGATTAAAATTCATTGGTAATTGGTAATTGGTAATTGGTAATTGGTAATTGGTAATAGAAGATTCAAAACTCCTAACCCCGAATCCAAAATAAAACGCATCCGTTGTTAAAATCTAAAATTAAATAATTCCTAACTCTCAACTCCTAATTCCTAACTCCTAATTCCTAACTCTCAACTCCTAACTCCTAACTCCTAATTCCTAACTCCTAACTCCTAACTTTTGATTCCCATTCCCCACAGCAGATTGTAAAGCATACATTGCAGCATACCTTCGGCTTAAACGCATTAATTCCCGATGGGTTCCTTTTTCTAAGATTTGTCCGTTTTCCATGTAGAGAATTAAATCCGCATCTTGAATAGCTTTGAGATTGTGAGAAATTGTAAAGGTTGTTTTTGTGCTAGTTAACCTATTTAAAGCTTGATTGACTAAATATTCGCTTTCTTGATCTAAACCCGTGGTTGGCTCATCTAAAATTACTATAGGTGCATTACGTACCGCAGCCCTTGCGATCGCGATTCTTTGTCTTTGGCCACCCGAAAGCGTCGAACCTCTTTCCCCTACGATGGTATCGTAACCTTGGGGTAAGTCCATGATAAAGTTGTGGGCATTGGCTAAACGTGCTGCTCGTTGGATATCTACATCGGTAGCAGCTAAATCCCCGTAAGCAATATTGTCTCTGATACTTGCAGCGAATAAAATACTGTCTTGCAAAACTACACTAATTTGTCGGCGATAAGATTGTAATTTATATTCTCTGAGGTCGTGACAGTCTACGAATATTCCCCCAGTTGTGGGGTCGTAAAGACGCAGTAATAAACTTGTTAAAGTTGACTTACCGCCACCGGAAGCACCTACCAAGGCTACTCTTTGACCGGGTTTAACTTTAAAATTGATATTTTTTAAAATAGTCTTATCTAAACTGTATGCAAAACTTACATTGTCAAATTCAACACAGCCGATTAATTTAGGTGCATCAATTGCAAAACGACTATCTCGGATATCGGGAACCGTTTCTAAGATATCTAATATACGCTCTCCCGAAGCGGTAGCTTTAGTAATTTGTGCCATGTATTTTGCCAGCACTCGCATTGGTTTAAAAGCGATACGAAAATAGTTGACAAATATTAGTAAATCTCCGGGGGTGATATGGTTACGCAAAACTAAATGCACTCCCCTCCACAAAACTAAGGCGGTTGCTAATCCCACTAAAAGCTCTACAAATCTTTCCAAACCAGCAGAAAGTTTTCGTATTTTGACGCTAGCATTTAGGCTTTGACGGGTTTCATTTGCAAAAGATTCTTCCAACATATCGTGCAGCGAAAGCGCCTGTACAACCTTGATTGCACCCAAAGATTCCGCAGCAGCAGCAGCAATTGTTCCTTCACGTTTGCGTTGAGACTTGACTACTGAGCGAATGCGTTTGGTGAGACGATAAGTAGAGAAAATAAACAAAGGAAATAAAGCAACCGCGATTGTGGCTAATTCCCAATGCAGCCAAAACATCACAAAAATCATGCCGATAATTGTCAGAGAATTGGCAATCAAAGGTAGTAAAGCCATTACCGTAACTTCCCGGATTTTGTCGATATCAGAAGTTACGCGGGTAATTAAATCGCCAGTTTTAGATTTATGGTGAAAAGAAAGCGAAAGCCTTTGAATATGGCTGAAAAGTTCCGTGCGAACCTCAGTCAAAACATTGCTTGCAGCTAGTGCCATCCCATACACGCTAAAGTAAGCAGCACAAGCCCGTAAACCGACAATAGCTATTAAGCTCAACGAAAAAATAGTTACCAACGTTACCGGAGTAAATCCCGATAGTAAAGGTAACTGCGAAATTTTGGTTTTAAAATCATCAACCAGGATATAGTCAAAAATTAATTTTAGCGGCCAAGGTTCTAATAAATGTAAAATAATTTCAGCCATAAGTCCAAAAAAGGACATAGTTAGCAAACCTTGTTGCTTGCGAATTTGAGGTGCAAATCGCCGTAAAATCTTACTGATTCCAGGTAAAGCTGCTTTAATATTCTGCGGTTTTTGGCTAGCCATATATTACGGAATGGGGAATGGGGAGATTTTAAACCCGCGTAGGCGGGTTTTGTTTGTGTAGTCGCGGTTTCAACCGCCGGGGAAATTCTCGAATATCTTCCTAACGAGTTACTAATTCTCGCTCTTTATCCACATCTTGAATTTGAGATAGTTGCTGTTTTCTAGGTAAATTTTTAACGTAATTATCCGTAATCAATTTATTAACTTTATGCTCAACAGCAATTGCAATATTTTCCAACCATAAAGGATTCCAACCAAAAGTAAAGTAGCGCAAAAAAGGTTTTAAAAAACCATTGTGACGACGATAACCCATTCGTTTATAGCGTTTTTCAAAGTATTTATCTTTAGTTGCTAAATCCCATTTTTCGGCAAAGTGTTTTAAACTAGCAACTTCCCAAGCATCGCTCCAACGCAATAGAAAATATGATAATTCAGGGATTTCCCATTTCAAACCAGTTACATAGGTAACGATAGAACTAGGTTCGCAATAGAAACTTCCACCAGCATTATTAACAGTCATACAAAAATCAATATGCTCGCGAGTGCTGAGAAGATTTTCATCTAACAATCCAATTTTTTCAAAAATATCGGTACGAACCAACATACAATGAAATTCAGCAAATTCGCATTTTTTACGCTGTAATTGTGATTTTACTTCTGTGAATTTACGATTTACAAAATAATGTTTTTCATGAACTTTGCGCTTGATTCTACCATCTTTCTTTTGTTGTTCCACAATATGAGCTTCACCACCAGCCAAGTGAATTGTCTCACCAATATTTTTACCAATACAAGTAAGAGGACAAACTACAGTAGCCGTTTCTTCTTCAGCACATTTTAATAAAGAATTTAACCAACCTCGACTAACAAGCACATCGTTATCAACAAATAATAAATATTTAGTATCAACATGAGGTATTGCTAAATTACGAGCTTGATTTGGCGATAAATAATATTCAGTGCGAATTAACTTAAATCCTTTTTCCTGGGATTTTTGCTGAAGATATTCTTGAACATTCCGAGGAGAATTACCATCAACATAAATTAAATTAAAAGCAACAGTAGTATGTTCGTAAATACTTTCTAACGACTCCTTTGTTGCGCTAAAACGTTCGCGAGGAGATACAACAATTGTTACTTGTGGTTTATTCATAATTAACTATCTAAAATATAATCGGTTTGTAGTAAGGGCTTAAGCCCTAATGCTTGTTAGTAAAGCATTGAATATTTAATGAATTTAATTTAATTAAACAACTTTCAAATGTGATATTTCATTATTAGAAGCATCCAATAAACCTTGATAAATACCCAACCAATTATTCAATTCCACTTCCGGTTCAAGTTGAGTTTCTACCTTAACTTTTGCTGCTGCACCTAATTCTTTTCTTAATTCGGCTCTATCTGCTAAATATTTCAAAGCTGTTGATAATTCCCCGGCATTAGCAGGATTAACTAATAAGCCATTTACACCATCTTCAATAATTTCCCCGATAGCATCAGCATTGCTACCAACAATTGCACAACCCGCTGACATTGCTTCCAATAAAGCATTCGGACAACCATCGGTTAAAGAAGGTATAGCGAAAATATCTAAATGAGGTAAATAAGCTAAAGTTTCTTCACGAGTTTTAATACCAGTTATCTGTAAACGAGAACCCAAATCTTGATTTTTTAAATCTTGTTCCCAATAACTTTTTTCTTTCTCGATAAAATCACCAATCAGTAATAGAGTCAAATTTATTTCTTTACTCAATTGACTACAAGCATCTAAAAGAAACTCAATACCTTTCTTACCGCGAAATCTTCCCGTTGTACCGATTACCAAACCAGATAATTCACTAATTAATGATGGCTTAGGCAATTCTTCAAAATTAATTGGTGCAATGGAATTCCAAAAAGCAGAAGATTTCATTTTGCTACTTGGACTAATTAAATTTGCTCTTTTTTGCAAAGTACGACTGACAAAAGTAGTCCAATCAGAATTATCTAAAATCCACGAAATCGGGCCATGATTTTTGGGACTAAAAATATGTTTGTGCAAGTCAGCACCACGAACGCTGTTAATAACTGGTAGTTCATTTTCTTTAGCTAAAAGCGTTGTCACATAACCAGTTTCAATAATAAAAAAAGCGTGGAACAGATTATATTGATATTTCTGATGTAAAAGCTTCAGTTGAAAATAAACATCGCTCAAATAATCGGTTAATTCAGTTACATCAGCACGAATTGCTGACTGAATGCGATGCACAAAAACGTTATCTTGTAAAGTTGTTTCACAACCCGCACGTTTGCGACTTCCATCAGAAACCAGCCTTTGTTTAGAGCGGAAAACAGCAACGTGTACTTCATAACCGCTGTTGGTAAGCATTTTAGCAATGCGATTTACCGATTCACCAACACCACCAACATCGGGTGGATATTCTAAAGTGGTAATACAGATTTTAGGTTTATTACTAGGTTTATTACTGTTATTCATGAAATTGTGAATTAATAAAGGAATGAGGAACAGGATTCTAAAAAATTGGGCTTATATAATCGCTAATTTTTGAGTTGAAACTAGATTTTTTACTAATGCTGCCGTATTCTCTACACCATTAAAGTCAAATTCCAGTTTTTTCGGTTCTATTCCTAAGTAATCAATTAGTTTTTCAGAAAATATTTCAGGATGTAAATCTGATTCATCAAGCATTTTCACAACACCTAAACTATTTAATTTACCTGCTCGAATTCTCTGCTCTTGGTCATTATTACCTTTGAATGGTAAAATCATTGCTCTCACACCAGTAGTCATTACATTTAAAGTGGTGTTATAGCCAGACATACTGATAGAAATATCGGCTTTTTGCATATAGCTAAGTAGATTTTTTGTATAGCGACTAACTTTAATATTCTGCTTATTTTTAGTTATTTTTTGCCATGCTTCGACTTTATCTTCTGGTGAAAATGGTCCGGTAAAAACTTGAATATGATGAGGTATTTTATCTTTTAGGATATCAGCACTTTCAATTACACAATCAATCAATTCATGTCCGAATCTTCCACCACCGACACTAACTAAAATTAAAGGTTGTTCAGATTCAAGTATTTCTTTATCTTCCTCTGTTAGCTCAGGATTTACCGAAGGCTTTTGAACAACATAGCCAGTATATTTAGTTTGACATTGAATATCTTTTACCCGAGAAAAGCTTTCATTTAAAGTTATAAAATTCGGATCTCCATGAATCAACAGCATATCAAAATATTGATTCATTAATCGACAAACTTTATTTTCGTATTTTTCTTGATTTGTTTTTGTCACAACGATATCGCGCAAACTCGAAATAATATTTACCGACTTCTCGCTACTCTGCAACTTTTCCAACAGCGGAATTAATTCAAAAGAAAACTTTCCCCTTCCAAACGGAAACAATTCAATTATTAATACATCTGGCTGAAATTCATCTGCAATTTGCAAAAGCTTATTTTTTCTAAACTCTTGCACTTCCGCTAAAGATAAAGAATCATCAACAGGTTTTAGTTGTTTAAATTCTGAATCAGTTTTAATTGCTGGCAAATTTACAACTTCAATTTCGTCAGAAATTTCAAATTCTTTAATTATTTGTCCACCATTGATAAAACATACTTGAAAATCTGACATCAAACCTCGAACAATTTCCATACTCCGCACTAAATGTCCCATTCCTAAAATATGCTGGCAGTAAAACAAAAGTTTTTTCATTAATATAGATTCCTTAAATTTATACTTCTTATCAAACCGAGGTTAATCAAAAATCTAAATAATATAATTTATAAATATAATCTCTTCTCCATTTTCTACACCCTACACAGATAAAACATATTCAACTAACTAACAATTCATGAGTTTGATTCACCTTGTAAAAAATATCCGGTTGAATAGCAGTAACTTTATCGGTTAATAAGCTTCTGATATGATGAGTAATTCTAGATAAACCTTCTAAGTCTATATTTTGCGGCTTCTGCGGATTCTCTAATATTTGAAACAGATGTGTCATCAGAGCTTGAGGTGTCAGTTTTTCGGGATGTATGCTTCTTAATAAACCCAAATCTTCCATTCTTTGCGAGCGTATTAATTGCTCTTGAGAAGGTTTAATGCGAGGTACAATAACTGCTGGTTTTTCTGCTGAGAGAATTTCACAAATGGTGTTATAACCTCCCATTGATACCACTGCATCGGCAGTTGATAAATAACTCATTAAATCATCAGTAAACTCTCTCATTTGCACTTGAGGGTATTTAGCTGCGATTTTATAGAGTTCTTTTTTATGATTATTCGGCATTTCTGGGCCGCAAAATACTAAACTTTTGATCCGGTATTTACTATTCTTGAACAATTCTTGTCCTTGAAGGTATGTATTAATTAATTCATAGCCATCCTCACCACCACCAGGAGTTACTATAACTAACTTTTCTTCCGGTGCTAATTTTAATTCTTGACGAATACTTGAACTAATTTTACATCCTTGCTGACGGCGAATATAACCGCAAAATCTTGCTTTATTAGCTACAGTTGCTGGTAATTTATACTCTTCGCAAAAATTAAATACTTCTTGCGAACCAACTATTAAAAGAAGTTGATAAAATTGATCGATCGCTTGGTTATAATTATTTTTATCCCATTCCGCAATCGTTTTTTCCTGTGTATCTAAAATCTCCCGCAATAGCAATACAAGCCTAGTTTGGGGTAGTTTTTCTTGTAAATAATTCACAGCAGCAGCTAACTCATTTTTTATTCCTAATGGCTTCTTATCAACTAAAAATAAGTCTGGCTGAAAATTTACCGCTGCTGACAAGATTAATTCAGACCGCAATTTTATAGTTTTATCTATATCCATTCCCAGATATTTAACTGCGAGTTCACCACTATTACCCCGATTTAAACAAGGCAATTTAATATAATCTAATCCTCTAGGTAAACGAAAACCTTGAAGCATCGGAGAACCAGAAAGTAACAATATTGAAAGCTGTGGAATTTCCGAAAGCAACTGTTCGCAAATTGCTAGCATTCTCCGAATATTGCCCAAACCAAAAGCATCGTGAGAATATACCATTATCCTCATAATTTGTACCTCTTAAATTTAAATTGTATTTGGTACCTAATTTTCGTTATTTCAGCATTAATAACAAATCGGGATATGTAACGATTAGTAGCAACCTTGTTGTTCTACTGTTAAATATTTATTTAGCAACTCTGTGTTTATATCTACAGCATTAACTCTGCGGATGAATTATCTGTGAAAGTTTGATGAGAAATTTCTCACGAACTTAATATTTTATTTATTAATAGGTTTTGTATCGGAATTTAGTATTTTACAAACCCAAAATTACTCTATAAGGCTTATTGTAGTTAATAGGGAACGGGTAACAGCCTGGGAATAGGAAATGCTATTAGACAATAAATTATAGCTACAGTCCTAAAAGTTGAAAAATACATAATCAGCCCTTGGGAGGACGACAAAAATTGAATTATTCTTAAACTAATTATTTAATTAAAGATAACTAAGGTACAAAAATAATCTTTGAGAAAATTATAATAAACAGTTTAATTTTGCGGAATCCTATCGGGAGGATGTGATTGAGATAGTAAGTGAAATGGCATGGCGTAAGCTCTCTTTGGGATATAGCAAAGAGAGCTATTTTCTTTTTTTTAAGGGCTAATATTGCGTTTTGTTAAAGATTTTTTTGATGGGAATAGAAAACAGAAAATAGAAAACTCACAAATTTTTATATATTCCCTAAAGGTATATTTAAAAGCAAAAGATAAATGATTTACATGATTTAAAACTATTACAGGAGTACAGCACGAATTATTTGCGGGCGATCGCCATAAGCTGCATTGATATCTGCAATTACATTACCTGTATATTCCCCTTGTCCCCTTGTCCCCTTGTCTCCCCATCTCCCCCTCTCCCCATCTCCCCCTCTCCCCCTCTCCCCAATCTTCCCCGATCCCACTTCTAAATGTTGCTCAAAATAAGCCTAAAAATAGCCCCGTTCGGTGCTAATCTTGAAGATGACATGAGTTAAACTTAAAAGTCTCTACGACTCTTTAGCAAAAAATATAGCTTCGTAAATTTAGGCTCAGCATGGTTTCCACCGCAGAAAAAACACAAACTGGTTACATTACTCAAATCATTGGTCCGGTTGTAGATGTCAAATTTCCTAACGGAAAAATGCCCGCAATCTACAACGCTTTAATCGTTAAAGGCACCAACGAAGCAGGACAAGAAATGTCCGTTACCTGCGAAGTACAGCAACTGCTGGGCGACAACCAGGTGCGGGCTGTTTCCATGACTTCCACCGATGGTTTGGTGCGAGGAATGGAAGCTAGCGACACTGGCGCTCCTATCAGCGTACCTGTAGGAAAAGCTACTTTAGGTAGAATTTTTAACGTCCTCGGCGAACCTGTTGACAATCAAGGTCCCGTTGGAACCGATGAAACATCTCCAATTCACCGCGCAGCTCCAAAACTAACTGAATTAGAAACCAAGCCTTCCGTTTTTGAAACCGGAATTAAGGTTGTGGATCTTCTAACTCCTTACAGACGTGGCGGAAAAATTGGTCTGTTCGGCGGTGCCGGAGTTGGCAAAACCGTTATTATGATGGAATTGATCAACAACATCGCAACCCAACACGGTGGTGTATCGGTATTTGGTGGAGTAGGGGAACGTACCCGCGAAGGTAATGACCTCTACAACGAAATGATCGAATCCAAAGTTATCAACCCCGATAACTTAAACGAATCAAAAATTGCCTTAGTATACGGTCAGATGAACGAACCACCCGGTGCAAGAATGCGGGTTGGTTTGTCTGCTTTGACAATGGCAGAATATTTCCGCGACGTAAACAAGCAAGACGTACTGCTATTTATTGACAACATCTTCCGCTTTGTACAAGCAGGTTCCGAAGTATCGGCGCTATTAGGAAGAATGCCTTCCGCTGTGGGATATCAACCTACATTGGGTACTGACGTTGGTGCGTTGCAAGAGCGAATCACCTCCACAAATGAAGGTTCAATTACCTCGATTCAAGCTGTATACGTACCTGCGGATGACTTAAC
>CAYMZW010000030.1:25107-28235 GCA_964395005.1 uncultured Rivularia sp. | reverse complement strand
CTCACTAGTTTTGTGTGGTTGTGTGTTGTAAAACTTAGTTGTAATTTGTCGGGGGGTTAAACCCTTGGCATTTTTTTTGCAAGATAATTGTTAACAGTAGAAAGCAGATTAGCTACATCCAAACAATTGTATAAAAACTACAATATAATTCTTTAGTTAGATTTAAAGTTAATTCTTTAGATAGATACTATATTTGTCAATTGATAGATTGCCAAATTCTAAGAGCTTAAACTAAAATTTTGTTATTCTATAGTGGTTATAAATTTTTATAATAGTTACTTTTTTATTCAAAATTATTAAGTTATATTTCTCTAATACAACTTGCTATGTAAAGAATAAATTAACTTCTCCCGAACTTAGTTGTAAATTGTCGATAAATTATTTATGAATGTTATTAAGACAATCGAGAAAGGTATCGAGCAATTAATTCAAAGTGCAGTAGTAATTCTTCCTGGATTATTAACAGCATTAATTATTTTATTCTTAACTAGATTTGCTGCTCAATTTGCTCAGAAAATAACTGAAACAATAGCCAATAAAACAGTTAGTAGTAAATCGCTACAGTTTCTGATGGTGAAAGCCGCTTCTACTATAACCTGGATTATTGGAATTCTTCTTGGTTGTGTGATAGCCTTTCCCGGTTTGAGTTTGGGAGATATTGTTGCTACTCTTGGATTAAGTTCTGTAGCAATCGGTTTTGCTTTTCAAGATATTTTCAAAAACTTTTTTGCTGGTATTTTGATACTATTACAGCAACCTTTCCGGATTGGCGATCAAATAGTTGTTAACGATTGCGAGGGTACCGTCGATCAAATTGATATTCGCACTACGGAAATTATCACTTACGGTGGCGAACGAGTAGTAATTCCTAATTCAACAGTATTTACAAGCGTAGTTCGAGTCAGAACAGCATTTCCTCACAGACGTACCGATTTAGCTGTAGGTGTAGATTACAATACTTCTTTATCACAAGCATCTGACATCTTAGAGCAAACAATTTCACAAGTCGAAGGGGTTTTAGATAAACCAGAACCAGAAATTGATTTAGTCGCTTTTGGTGATAGCTCTATCGATTTCCTTGTTCGCTACTGGACTTCATCTCGACAAAAACAAGTCCGTCACGTTCAAACCAGAGCAATTCTAAGCATAAAACAAGCTTTTGATAAAGCCAACATTAGCATTCCTTATCCAATTCGCACTCTGTACTACTACAATCAGGAAAAATATAACGACTATATGCCTGCTTCCAAAAATGGCAACGCTTCTTCCCAAGATGATTTTAGCGATAGTTATAGACAATAAAGGTAACTTAGTGTCTTGTAATAATTGATAAACAGTCAATCAAACCTAAAGCCTGGTAAAACGGTTTACCAGGCTTTTCGATGAAGATTTATTAAGGTCAAATCTTGGTTTTTGGTCAATGATTTGGAGAATTGAGAAATTTCAAAAACTAAAGTTTACTTAACTCGTAGCAAACAACGCATTTATCTATTTTCCTATTTAGGAGCTTGGCTTACCGAAATTCGGTAGATGCCCTTTATGTAATGCTGAAATTTACCTGGGCTTTGACCGGAGACACATTGTCATTTACCCAACTGAGTTCTTAATGCTTTGCTTGTGTCTTATTTATTAAGTTATCACCTCTCCCCAAAAATGAAACCCCTTATTAACTCAAGTTTACGAGTCTTCAAATTTCGCAATAAATTGGGGATTGGAAGAGGGGGAAGCGAAAAATCAATAAACTCCTAACTCCGAACACTGATTAAATGGATTACGCTGATTCCACGGATAATTGTTGATGAACTCCGGTGGTACTAATTCCGAACTCTTAACTCTTAACTCCTAACTCTTAACTCCTAACTGTTCACTGTTAACTGTTCACTGTTAACTGTTCACTGTTCACTGTTAACTGTTCACTGACTACCAAGTCCACATTACGGGGGTATCGTCGTGGTGGCTGGTGACTGTTTTTCCGATAGCGTCTATTTGTTGTAGTTCGTCTTGAGAAAGTTTGACTTCGGCGGCTTTGGCGTTTGATACAACGTGTTCGGCAACACGGGCACCGGCGATCGCGTTAGTTTGAGGTTGAGCGATTAACCATGCGAGTGATAGCTGTGCGAGGCTGCACTGATGGCTTTGAGCGATTGGGCGCAGTTTATCTAAAGCTTGTTGGGCACGCTTCATATTTTCCCCTTGGAATAGCCGGTTATCTGCACGATTGTCACCTTCTTGGAATTTATGGGAAGCATCGAATTTTCCGGTTAGTAATCCTTGGGCTAAAGGGGAATAAGCCAAAATAGAAATATTATTTTCAATACAGTAAGGTAGTGCATCGTTTTCAACTTTCCGCCAAAATAACGAATACGGTGGTTGCAAACTATCAATTCTGCCGTATTTTGCAGCTTCTTCTAATTGTTTTCTAGAAAAATTTGATACGCCAATTGCTCGGATTTTACCTTGTTCTTTTAAGTGGTTGAGGGCGCTCATTGTCTCTTCTATAGGAACAATTTCGCTATTTAAAGCACCACTAGGCCAATGAATTTGGTATAAATCAATGTAGTCAGTTTTGAGATTTTTTAAAGAGCGATCGCAAGCTTCGATTACTTGTTGATATTTAAGATGATTAAGGAAAACCTTTGTGGCGTATTCAAGTTTATCCCGCACATCTGATAGTGCTTGAGCAACAATTTGTTCTGAATGTCCATTACCGTAGACTTCGGCTGTATCAATAGTCGTGATACCATTCTCATAAGCGGCTCGTATAGCTTTGACAGAATCATCATCCTCGATTCCTACCCACCACTTTTTCCCAGCTTGCCAAGTTCCCATCAGTATGGGAGTAATCTTAATATCGGATTCACCTAATTTGCGTTTTTCCATGATTGATTTTGAGTTAGAAGCAATAATATAAATAGTGTCACAGTCTTTTGATGTTAGAGTCAAATTGGATTTGGGAGTAGGTAATTGGTAATTGGTAATTGGTAACAGAGAAAATCATAATCATTTCAAAACAAAAACAGATTTTCTGTAGTGGGAGCATCTCGCTCCCTGAAAAATATTAATGAAGGCAAACCAAAATTTTTGATCGCAATCCAAAATCTAAAATAAAAACATCCGTTGTCAAAATC
>CAYMZW010000030.1:0-25007 GCA_964395005.1 uncultured Rivularia sp. | reverse complement strand
CAAAATTTTTGATCGCAATCCAAAATCTAAAATAAAAACATCCGTTGTCAAAATCTAAAATTACAAATGGAATTAACTTCTTTTCACGCACTTAAGGAATGGGCGATCGCCGTTGATGCGCTAAAAACTGGAAAGACGATAATGCTGCTGCGTAAAGGTGGCATCCATGAAAAAGGTGGAAGTTTTCAAGTTGCTCGCGATCGGGTTTTGCTTTATCCAACTTACGAGCATCAAAAAAGTTCTATGCTCAAAGCTGATTACTCAAATCAAATTGTGACTGTAACACCCGGTTGGCGACCTGAAACCGTTAAAATTAGTAGTTACGCCCAAATTACCCATATTTTGCCTGTTTCCGACGAATCAATCGTTGCAGCTTTGTTTCCATTTCACATCTGGAGTAAAGAATTCGTGAGCGATCGCTTAAAATGGAAACCTCAACAACCTTTGTTCGTGTTGCTATTACGAACATACAAACTACCTTCCGAACAATTTGTCACTTATCATCAACGATACGGTGGATGCAGATCCTGGATTGACTTAAATGAATCAATTTCCCTTGAAGCTGTAAAACCAGTTCTGTCAGACAATAATTATTCGGAACTAGTAACTCAAATCTGCAAGATTATTGGCGATTCTTCTTATATTTCCTCGATAAATTAGAGTTTTTGAAACCCCGATCTAATACTGAATTTTTAATGTAAAATTATACTAAGTAAAAGTAACTAAAGATACACACGTTTAGTAAGAATACATATACAATTAGACAAACGTAGATATTTGCAATCGGTATTTGATGTTTGATTCCACAGACAATTATTGTCTATGGTTAGTTTTTGTTTAGACAAAAAGCAGTAAATGTTATTTCTGAATAAAACTATTATCAAACTATCAACAAATACTGTTAGCTATTGCCTAAAAGGTCGAGAATGAAAAGTAAATATAATCTATA
The DNA here is from genome assembly GCA_964395005.1 of uncultured Rivularia sp. Lineage (GTDB taxonomy): Bacteria > Cyanobacteriota > Cyanobacteriia > Cyanobacteriales > Nostocaceae > Rivularia. Next base: position 24,058 of record CAYMZW010000030.1, on the reverse strand, counting down.
TTCCATAACTATATTTTATAACTCATTCTGCGAAAACATCCTGAAAGGGTGAGACACGCATTGACAAATATCTATAATCGTGCATTAAATGCAAAGGAGATTGTATGAAAAGAATGTGCTGGTTATCTAAATCTGGCGAAAGCGGAGAGAAAATTTTGCACTTGCAGACAGCACCGAACGAACCCTGGCGGCCATACACCTTTTTTCGACAGTTAGCAGTACCAGATTATAGAATACCGGGTGGCTCCAAAGGATGGGCAACTTATCAAAAATTATTAAAAGCAGGTTGGACAATAGTACCCAGCGCCCGCGCCAACGAATTTTCACTATCGTACACTTCAGACGCTTCACTTGAAATGTAAATAAAAATAGAGAATAGTTAGGAGTTGGGCAACGGATGGAGTTAGGCAACGGATGAAGTTAGGCAACGGATGGAGTTGGCAGTTGGCAGTTAGGGAACGGATGGAGTTAGGAGTTGGGAGTTGTCAGCTTCTTCTTCCCCCTGTCTCCTTGTCTCCCCCTCTCCCCCTCTCCCAATGCCCAATCCCCAATCCCCAATGCCCAACTAAATTCCCCTAGCTTCCCCTTCTCCCCGCGAATCGGCGGCACCTTCGAGAGTGCCGTCTGGTTTGACAATAATTAGGTTGGAGTTACCCCAGGGGCTGGTTTGCCTGATTTTGTGTCCTCGTCGTTTTAATTCTTGCAGAGTTAATGCATCTAACCCCCAAGGCTCGACGCGCAAAGCATCAGGGAACCATTGATGATGTATGCGGGATGTGGAAACTGCTGCTGCTGCATCCATGTCATATTCTAATACATTGAGAATTATTTGCAGTACTTGAGTGATAATGGTGCTGCCACCTGGGGTACCTACAGCCATCCGCAACCTACCGTTTTCGGTGACTATTGTCGGAGTCATGCTCGATAAGGGAGTTTTTAAAGGTTCGATAGAATTCGCTTCGTTGCCGAGCAAGCCAAAAAAATTAGGAACTCCCGGTGCTGCTGAAAAATCATCCATTTCATTATTAAGAACTATTCCCGTTCCTGGTGTGACTACACCTGCACCAAAACCTAAGTTAATCGTAAATGTCAAACTTACAGCATTAAGTTGTTCGTCGATGACTGTCAAATGACTGGTTTCTGTAGACTCATGGTATTTCTTATTTATAGATTTTCGATTAGGATATGCGGGAATTAATGTTGATGGTGTGTTTTGGGTAAATTTTTCTAATATATTTTGATCGATTGGCTTTACTTGAGTTGAAGGTTTTGCACGCTGCATATCAATTTGCTGGCGGCGAAGTTTTGCATATTTTGGATTTATCAACTGTTGTTGAGGAACTTTGATAAAATCAGGATCGCCTAAATATTTTGATCGATCTGCATAAGCAATTCGCATAGCTTCCGCCATCAAGTGAATTGCGTCGGGATGATGCCACCCTAAAGATTTTAAATCGGTATCGCCGATAATATTTAACATCTGCAATAAATGAATGCCTCCTGATGACGGTGGTGGCATCGAACAAACTCTAGCTTTACGGAAATTACCGCATACTGGATCGCGCCATATCGGTTTATAAGATCTCAAGTCTTCCAAAGTAATTAAACCGCCATTATTTTCCATATCCGAGGCGATCGCTTTAGCTATTTTCCCGGTATAGAAACTTTGAGGATTGGCTGCTATTTCTTGTAAAGTCTCTCCCAAATCTCTTTGTACGAGCTTTTCTCCCGGTTTTAAATAGTTACCGTTGCGAGTAAAAATAGTTCGTGCTGGTTGATTGGTAGCAATCATTTTCTTACGTCTTTTGACAGCTTGCACAAACTTGTCACTAACTATAAAACCATTCTTTGCCAATTTTATCGAAGGTTCAACAACAGTTTTCCAAGGTAACTTACCGCTTCGGCGGTGTAGCTCATACATACCTGCGACAGTTCCCGGCGTACCTACAGCCAAATAACCATTGATACTTGCATTGCGACGCACTTTACCGTCATCATCCAAATACATATTTTTGGTTGCTTTTAACGGAGCGCGTTCCCGGAAATCCAAAGCCTTAATTGTACGCTTTCGTGAATCGTGCATCAACAGAAAACCTCCGCCACCAATTCCAGCCGAAAAAGGTTCCACCACCGAAATTGCAAAAGTTGTCGCTACGGCAGCATCAATAGCATTACCTCCTTTCTGTAACATTTCTAACCCTGCATCGCTAGCCAAAGGATGTGCTGAAACTACCATTGCTTTTTTACCACGCAAAGGTTGTCCAAAAGCAGCACTACTAACTTGAGTGTAAAAAACAACGCTTAATAAAATAATTGAGCGAGATAAAATACGCATATGTTTTTGTTATAAAATAGGTAAGAAAATTTATATCACGAACCAAGCACCTTTGTATTTTAAGATTTGTAGTTATATATTTTTAAAACAAAATTTTTGTAAATCGGCAAAAATCGGCAAAAGCTATGTTACAGAATGTTTTTTAACTTCAAACCCTTACTCAATTTCCCTGTTCCCTATTCCCTACTCCCTACTCCCTATTCCCTTTTAAGCATTACTATTTTCAACACCAACCTACTTATCGCTTTATCGCCGACAATTGATAATTGACAATTAATAATTGACGATCCACATCCTCGGGTAAAAACTGATTAGAGATGGAAACAAAGGCAGATTTACCGATTAATCTTTTACATGGTAAACATACTTTACCAATTATTGAAGCTTACTTTGAGTTCGTTCAATTAAAACAGCTTTATCGTCAGGGTTGGCTACAGAAAGGAATGTCTATAAAGAATTGTGAAAGCGTTGCGGAACATTCTTTTTGTGTAGCTTTATTAGCTTTGATATTAACTGATGAATATTCCGTCGAATTAGATCCACTCAAAGTAATTAGAATGGCATTAATTCACGATTTAGGCGAAATATATGCGGGAGATTTTACCCCAGCAGATAAGATTGATAAAAATGATAAATATCAGTTAGAACAGCAATCTGTTGTGAAGGTGTTAGACAAACTTCCTAACGGCTTTCGATGGATTGCTCTATGGGAGGAATACGAGATAGGTGAATCAGCAGAATCACAATTTGTCAGACAACTGGATCGATTAGAAATGGCTTTACAGGCTAGCGTCTATGAACATCAAGGTTTTGCCGATTTATCTGTATTTTTTGCTTCTGCGCGTCAGAGTTTGTCTTCGGTGGAATTGAAGTTTATATTCAGTAAGTTAGAAGAATTGAGAAATTAAGAAATTGATTTCAATAACCCTTCTAGAAAACGAAGAGCGCGGAGGTTGAAGTTGAGAAAAAAAACCTAAATACAGCACGATACCTTCCCGAAAAGATATTAATAAGACTCATGCTCAACTCCCAACCTCCTAAACGATTGAGGGTTTTTAATCAATAGCTAAGAATTATCCATGTAATAATTACGACGACCGCTACCGCGATGGTCTTTTTGTCTTCTGGGATTTCTATTTGAATATTTATTTAATGTTTGTTTATCAGTATCCAATTGATTATTTGATTGATTTATATAATTTTGGGTAAGCGAAGGTGGCGCTACTGAAACCAATAGCGGCAAAATAAAGTATAAAATTTTCATCGCATCTAAATTAAGTTAGGGGAATTTGCTATTAACACAACAATTTACATCCCTTACTATATAGATTACAAGTAAAATAGATCACATAATATTATTAATTACTGAGAATTAATTTTTTTGTGATAGATTCTTCAAATTTGATCATCTCTCAATCCCTAGTTTTTAACTTTTGACTGCTAAGCTTTTCAATTCGCCGAAGTACTTCTTGATACTCTTCCTGATTTCCTTGCTGTTGATAAAGATTTGCGGCTTGTTTAAAATCTGCGATTGCTTGGAGTTTGTTTCCTAGCTTCTCATGAACAAAACCCCGGTTGTAATAGGCTAAGGTGTTTTGAGAATCTATTTCGAGTATTCGCGTAAAATCAACAATTGCTTTTTGATAGTCTTTTAATTCGGTATAAACGAAACCTCGATTATTAATAGCGTTAGTATTTCGAGGATTAAGTATAATTGCTTGGTTAAAATCGGCGATCGCCTTTTGATTATCTTTTAAATGGTTGTGAGCGTTGCCACGGTTGTTGTAAGCTGTATCATAATTGGGGTCTAATGTAATAGCTCGATCGTAATCATTCATAGCCTTTTGATAATCATCTAAATCGTGATGTACAAGTCCCCGGTTGCTATAAGCTGTAGCCAGTTTGGGATTAATTTTGATTGCTTGGCTAAAATCGGCGATCGCACTTTTATAGTCTTTGAGATAATAATGTGCCAAACCTCTATTGTTAAAAGCTTCGGCATATCTAGAATTTATTTTGATTGCTTGGCTGTAATCGGAAATTGCTTGTTTATAGTTCTTTAATTTTCGATTTACTAAACCACGAGAATTGTAAGCTTCGGTAAACTTGGGATCGAGATTGATAGCTTGGTTATAACTGTTTATTGCTCCTTTTAAGTCACCTTGTTGAACTTTATCTTCGGCTTGATTAAAGTAGTATTTTGCTTTAGAAATATTTTGGTTTTGGCTGGTTTTGGCTAATAAAGAGTTTGTTATATTGTAGTTTTTAGTTTTGTCACAGCTAATTGTAGAAATGGATAGCAATAATAATGTTGTAAATAGGGACTTTTGAGATTTCATTTTATATTAACTTACAGCCTTGTTTCTATTACCTTTTTTAAAATTTTTGCATTAACTGAAAAAGTAAGCAAAATCGATAATGCTATGATTAATGCAATTTTATATTCGTATACCGCAAATAACTTTAGAGAGAGCAAAGATAAAATTACATATTTTAGATAACAGTTAGATACCAGTGCCTTTATTCTATTTTACTGTTCATTTATAAATTTTAAAAGTTGTAATTACTTTATAAATTTAAATTTTAGGTATATTTTATATAAATAAAATTTGTTAATTGCGCTGTTTACCGATAAAATACTTGTTACAAAGTATAATAAATAACCTTTTTATTCAAAACAAAAAAATACAGGTTTTTGGTTTGTTTTACTTTTATCCTCAGAACTTACGTATTCTTGGAGGGCTTTGCGTAAGTTCTAATCCTGTTATCCCGGCTTTGTTGCTTCGCCAAACAAATTCGGAACATATCAGCAGATGGTGGTGGTGTTTTCAAACCATTTGCAGCAAGAATTAACAATTCGGCCTCACGATCAATTTTTATTTTGCACTAGTTACGATCTGACAATTAAAAGTAGATAGCGAACAATAAATTGTATTTAAAAAAGCTAAGATTGTTCTTAACTCTTAATAATTAACTGTTTAAAAATATGCAAAGCGTTGTCGTCACGGGCGTTTCCACAGGTATAGGTTGGGGTGCGCTGAAAGTATTAACCAGTAAAGGAATTCATGTATTTGGTAGTGTTCGTAAATCTGAAGATGCAGAACGTTTAACTAAGGAATTTGGGGATAAGTTCACACCTTTAATATTCGATGTTACTAATGAACAATCTGTACGTGAAGCTGCGGATAAAGTTAGCAATCAAATTAAGTATAATAACTTGCTTGGTTTAGTAAACAACGCCGGTATTGCAAAAGGTGGTCCTTTAATGCATCAACCGATTGCGGAATTTAGCAAACAAATAGAAGTTAATTTAATCGGACAATTAATTGTTACTCAAGCTTTCTTACCTTTATTGGGAACCAATTCTGCTTTCAAAGGTAAACCGGGAAGAATTATTAATGTGAGTTCCGTTGGTGGTAAGATTGCATCTCCATTTCTTGGTGCTTATAGTGCATCAAAGTTTGCGTTAGAAGGGTTTTCTGAAGCGTTACGCCGCGAACTTATACTTTACGGAATAGATGTAATTATAATTGGACCTGGTTCGGTGGTGACACCAATTTGGGATAAAGCCGAACAAATGGACGTTTCTTTGTATGAAAACACCAAATTTGCAGCTTCAAGTAAGAAGTTTCTAGACTATGCACTGGAAAAAGGACGTTCCGGTTATCAGGCAGAAGCAGTAGGGAACTTGATTTTGAAAGCTTTGACAACTGCAAAACCTCGGGTTCGTTATCCGATTGTTCCTAACCATTTCTTTGATTGGACGATCGCCAGATTACTTCCGAAACGAGTTATTGATAATATTCTTGCGAAGCAGTTTGGTTTGGCGAATAGGGAATAAAAGGCATTAAGTAGGTAGGCGTTAAAAATCCTAATTAGGGCAAGGGAGTAGGGAGTAGGAAGTAGGGAGTAGCAAGTAGGAGCAAGGCTTTAAGTTGATTCATACTTTGTTACATAACTGGATTTATTTCCACTTACTTACCCACCCGCCAGGATGCGATGCGGAGGGGCATAAAATGTGCTTAACAGTAGATTTTCCGTTGTTGCGTAAGTTTTATGTTCAACAAGCAGTTTGCAAAATAGAAAAAGAGGAAAAGTTGATTAGACTAGGTTTACCGAAGTGATAGCCTTGTGCGTAATCAATATTCAAATCTGTCAATATATCGACGATATCTTGATTTTCAGCAAACTCTGCGATTGTTTTCACTCCAAGAGCTTTTGCTAAAAAATGTATAGCTTGTACCATCGCCTTTGTAACAGGTTCGGTATGGATTTCTTTAATAAATGAGCCGTCTATTTTTAAATAGTCCACGGGAAGATTTTTTAAATAAGTTAGCGATGACATTCCTTTACCGAAATCATCTAAAGCGAAGGAACAACCTAATGATTTAAGTGTACTGATAAATTTTGATGCTTGAGATAAATTGTTAATCGCTATGGTTTCTGTAATTTCAAAACAAAATAATTGTGGAGGGAGATTGTGGTGTTGAAACTTTTGGTACAAATATCTGAAAAATTCGTTATCGTTGAGAGAAGCACCAGAAATATTTACAGAAAAGCATATATTGTCCCAACTATTAAAATTACCACTACTTAAATAATTAAATAAGCTATCAATTACCCACATATCTATTCTAGGCATCATTGAATAGAGGTTAGCTATCTCTAAAAAATCTTCCGGCATCAGAATTTGACCGTTATCATCTAATAGTCGAAGCAGAACTTCATGATGTATTTTGTTATTGTTCCGATTTAAAGGGATAATTGGCTGAGTGTATAAACGAAACTGATTTTCTTCTAAAGCTTTTCGTAATTTCTTTACCCATAATAGCTGAGAATTCTTTCTAGATTTTTCTCTAGCTATATCATGCATATATATCTGTTCTCTATTCCTACCTTGCGCCTTCGCTAAGTATAAAGCATGATCGGCAGCTTCTACTAATAAAATGGGATTATCTTCGCTATTAGGAATCGAACCAGCAATCCCCATGCTAACAGTAACTATTGAAGATACCGAGGAACTACTATGAGGAATATTTAATGCTTTTATTTTATTTTTAATCGCTTCTGCAACTTTTAAAGCACCTCTTGCTGGAGTATAAGGTAAAATAATCACGAATTCTTCACCTCCATATCTAGCAACGCAGTCAGCCGGGCGCTTTGCCATACTAGCAATAGCATCGGCAATCATTCGCAAACATTTGTCTCCTGCTTGATGCCCGTAAGTATCATTGTAGGATTTGAAGCAGTCAACATCGCACATAATTATAGATAACGGCGAAGGAATACGTCGCAAACGATTCCATTCTTGCAAAAGCTTTTCATCGAAATACCGACGATTATAAACTTTAGTTAAAGGATCGCATAGAGCAAGTTGCTTTAGTTCTGCATTAGCTGTACTCAGCTTATGATACAATCTTCCCTGCTGAATTCCGATTGCTAATTGATTGACTAAAGTTTTGATAAATTTTATTTCTTCAGATTTCCATTTTCTGGTATTACTACATTGATGTATTGTGATGAATCCCCACAAAAAATCAGTTTTATATGTTAGATCCTGATGATTGTTGTTACTTTTGAAAATTATTGGTATCGTTAAAGCCGCTTTGACTTCAAAATGCTGTAAATTTTTTAAGAATGAATCATCTAAATTTGACTCTTCAATATTCTCTATTGCTTTAATTTCACCTCTGATAAATTTAGCAATACTTTCTTTTTCTTGAATAAAAAACTTGTGAACAATGCTCTGTTGAGGTATTTTTGATACTCCAGGCAAGGTAGCTTGTTCTTCAATATAACTATAGATATTCTCTAAGCGACTGATAATAACACGGTCGGACTCTAAAAATTGTAAAATTTCTTTAGCAGCAGTTTGTATAATAAAATCAACATCTAAGGAATTGCGAATCCGTTCGGAAAGTTGAAATAATAGTTTTTCTTGTCGTGCTTGCTTTAGTAAAACAGCGTTTTGTTCTAGCAAATTATGACGATATTTTTCTAGACTAATATGAGTCTGAATGCGAGCAATTAATTCTTCTTTTTGAATTGGTTTAGTTACATAGTCTACAGCACCTAATTCAAATCCACGTACTTTATTGATACTATCAGACAAACCAGTCATAAATATAACAGGAATATCTTTAGTTATATGATTGTTTTTCAAGCGACGACAAGTTTCAAAACCGTCTATCCCAGACATCAAAATGTCGAGCAGAATTAAATCTGGTTTACTATATTCGGCACTTTTAAGAGCATTTTTACCAGTTTGAGCAACTAATACTTTAAATCCAGCCGAGCGTAAATGACTAAATAATACGTTTAAATTATTTGGAGTATCGTCAACAACTAACACCGTTCCTTTATATTTATCAGCTATTTCTTCTACTTTGGCGAACATAATACTTTTGGTAGATATACATTCTCTAATTGGTAAGTTATTTTCAATTCAATAATTACTAAATTATTAAATTATTAAATTATTAAACATTACAATTTAGATAACTACAAAATTAATATTAGAATATGTAGTTAATAAAAATATTTACTAAGTTAATCTAACGAACCTTTCAATAAAAATATTGTTACATTATCTTAACTTTTTTAAATTATTAATCATTAATTAGATAAAATATATCTAATATGATTAACATCAATCAGTTATAGACCTTCTTATTTAAGTACGGTAAAATTATCCACGCGCTTGCATTGATATTAGCTACAAAACTATATATGCAGCAATAAATTTACTCTAAGCAAGTTAAATTTTCAGCACAAACAGCTTTCGTGAAGCAAAAATAAATAAATTATTAAGTTGTGAGATGTATTGTACTTAAACAAGAAGTGCTATGCACAATTTTGTTCAAAACTCAAATATATACATAATTAAAATCACCCCATACTTTAAATGTAAACTATATTACATATAAATATTCACAGTAATTTTACAGATATTCAATAGTGAAAATACTGAATTACATAAAAATTGCATCTATTTAAGGTAATCTTCCAAAAATTTGAGTAATTTGTGTTGCTGAAAAGTTTCAGCAAGTTCAGTAACTTTTTTGATAAATGAAAGATACTTAGTATCTAAATTTTCAGGATGCTCTGCAAGCTCAATAATTGCTTCAATATCTCCTATTTGAGTTAAATGTATTAATTCTGTTAGTTGCTCGTTTGATGGAGCTAATATAGACTCATTAGTATCAATATTTTGATCTTTGTTATCGTCAGTGGATGATTGTGATTCAGAAGCCTGCGGATAAATCCATTCTATTTCTACAAATTGGGCTATAGATTTTATCAGTAGCTTTAAATCTATAGGTTTTGATAAGAAAGCATTACATCCGACACGATAGCTAGAAAGTTGAGCATCAAACATTGCATTAGCAGAAACTGCGATAATTGGCAAGTCTTTAAATTGAGGATTATTTCTTAAGGCAATAGTTGTTTCAAAACCATCCATAACTGGCATAACTAAATCCATTAAAATAAAATCAGGCTTGAAACTTTCAGCTTTCTCTAATCCTTGTTTACCATTACTAGCTTCATCAATCTCAAAGCCTAACTGTTTCAAATAACTAACGACTACAGCACGGTTAATTTGATTATCATCTACTACTAATACTCTTGGCGGTTTACCTTTGACACCTATAGGCTGTATCTCCAAGTTAATATCAGTATTTATTTGAGCATTTTCTATTTCTGAAAGACAAATATCAAAATAAAATGCACTTCCTTTGGTTGGGGTACTCTCTACAAAAATTTCTCCTCCCATAAGATTGACGATTTTTTGACTAATAGTTAAACCTAATCCGCTTCCTTCATTAATAGAATCATCTTGTGTCAATTGATAGAAAGGTAAAAATATTTCCTTGGCTTTTTCTGGAGGTATACCAATTCCGGTATCTTCGATTTTAAAACGAATCAGGCAGTCTTGATTATCTTCAGCAGATTTATCGCACTCTCCTAACCTTTCCACATAAAAATTAACGTCACCTTTGTTAGTAAACTTAACAGCATTACCTAATAAATTAAGCAAAACTTGTCTTAAACGAGTTTCGTCTCCTCTAATTACAGCAGGCAGAGGTGATAAAGCTTCATAGTTAAAAGCAATTTTTTTTTGTTGAGCGCGGACATTAATAATAGAATTTATTTTTTCTATAAACAGTGGAAAGGATATATCTTTGAGTTCTAGTTCTAACTGATTAGCTTCAATCTTTGATAAATTCAATATATCGTTAAGCAATGTCAGTAAATGCTCGCCGGATTGATGAATCGTATCAATTTTTTGAAGTTGTTCTTTGGTAAGAGTCTCATCTGCTTGAAGAATTTGAGCAAAGCCCAAAATCCCGTTTAAAGGAGTTCTTAATTCATGGCTCATATGAGCGATAAAAGAACTTTTTGCTTGATTAGTACTTTCTGCTGCTTCTTTAGCACGAGATAACTGTATGGTACTTTTTTCTAACTGATAATTGGCTCGATAAAGTTGTTCTTTAGCATTTTTAATCTCGGTAATATCAATGCACGAACCAATATAGCCTATCAAGGTACCTTCGTCATTAAAGCGAGGAACTTGTCTACCAAGCATCCAATAATATTGTGCGTCAACTGCCCGAATACGGAATTGTATTTCTATTTGTTGATTTTCATCGCTTATTTGGCATAAAGTTTCATAGCATAAATCTCGATCTTCAGGGTGAATACTTTCGAGCCAACCATCACCAAGCTGCTGCTCCAAGCTATTCCCAGTAAATTCCAACCATGCTTTGTTGAAAAATACCGCTTTGCTATCAGCATCACTCATCCAAATAAGTACGGGAGCGCTGTCAGCCATAATTTTGAATCGAGCTTCACTTTCACGTAAGGCAGCTTCAGCTTTTTTGCGCTCGGTAATGTCAATAATCACCGCTAAGGTGCGTATTATAATATTGTTTTCATCTCTATCAGCGATCGCACTTAGCAAGGTGTCAATTACTTCGCCATTTTTGCACACAAATTGATAAGGAATATCCCAACAGCTACCACTACGGAAAAATTCGGGTAAAATATCTTGCGCGTAGCTACGGGATTCTGAAGTGAGGAATGTAATAAATTTTTTGCCGATAACTTCTTGGCGAGAGTAACCGAGTTTTTGCAGCCAATAGTTACTTACATCAAGAATTTTACCATCTTTATCCATAGAATGCAGCATCACCGGCGTTCTTAAATACAAGCTGCGAAATCTTTCTTCACTCGATCGTAAATCCGCTTCAGCCTGTTTGCGATCGCTAATATCTCGAATTAATTTTAAAAAGCCTAAAGCATTACCTTTACTATCTTTAACAGCAGTTTTTAAAGTATCGCTGACGAAAATTTGTTGATTGCGACGACGGTATTCAATTTCACAAGGCTTAATTGTACAAGATTCAGAATTTATATCGCAGTTTACGTCGTTTGATTTAAATTTGTATTTGTGAAAATCTTCTGGATTTGCGTATAATTCTTCGGGACTTTTGCCAATTAAAGCTTGGGGTTGATAGCCAAATAACTGAGTAAATCCAGGATTAACCATTCTAATCTGCTGATTCGTGTCAGTAAAGATCAGTGCATCCGGCATAGAATTAAAAATAGCTTTAAATTCCGCTTGTTTTTGGTTCAATTTTATATTTACATCTTGTAGCGCATCAAGAGTTTTTTGCAATTCATTTTGAGCCGTTTTAATTTCGTTGATGTCAATAAAACTAAGCACTACACCATCAAAACTACCGTTATCCTTTATATAAGGATTAATCCGCATCAATAAATATTTGTCAAAATTAGCAAGCTTGACTTCTAAATCTAATGAATTTTCACTTTGAGCCGCTGACTCAATTATTTCACTAAAGTTATCGCAATCGAGATTATGACTGAGATGTTTTAAAGGACGATTGATATCTGTTTCTATCAGATTAATTGCAAGAATTGCAGCGGGAGTAAACTTACGAATTCTTAATTTTTTATCTAAAAATACAACTCCGATATTGGTACTTCGGAGCAAATTATTAATATCTTCATTGAGTTCAGTTAATTCATGAATCTTTAACTGAAATTCGGAATTAACCGTATAAAGTTCTTGGTTTACCGAATGTAATTCTTCATTTGTAGATTGTAATTCTTCATTAGAAGCAGTTAGTTCTTCATTAGCAGCTTGATGCTCTTCATCAATCGATTCTAGTTCTTGTATCAAGTTTTGAAAACTTTCTTCTGCTTGCTCTAATTGATATTCAAGTTGCGATATTCGCTCGGATGCTTGAGTATCCGGTAGAAAATTTTCTTCTGTTTTAGGTACTATTGATAGATTTTCTTCTTGAAAACTCACCATCAATAAATCACCTGCTATTCTACTATCCTCATACAAATCAACTTTTAATTGTACTGTGCGGACATTGTTTTCTTCAGTTATTTTTATTCCTTGATAAATAACGCTATCTTTTTCTTTGCGTACTCTGTATAAAGCCGTATTCAATGATAACTGTAAAGCTGGCAATACAAGCTGCGTTACATCATTTGTCAATTTTCCTGTAGGTATTTTTAAGACTTTCGCTAAATCTTCAAAAACTTCTACTATTTGATTATTATTATCTACAATAAAACAAGTTACATTACTAGTTTTTAAAAAGGTTCTTAACACCTTTTCTAACATCTTTTCTCTTTTGTTCTCTTTTTTCTTAGCATTAACGACATTGGAAATAGCAAACTTACTAATTTTTTCTGGCTTATCTATAGATAATACTGGTATATTTAAACTAACGTCCCGTCGTTTGTAGTAAATTTTATATTTCTTATTGACGGGAATAAATTCATCTTGTAAATCACCTAAATGTTCGGAATTTCCTAAACATAAAATTCCCTGATTTTTGAGAGAAAAATGCAGATTTTGCAGCACTCTACGCTGTAATGCTGGCTGCATATAGATTAATATGTTGCGACAGGTAATCAAATTTATCTTTGTAAAACCCACATCCGTTGTTAAATCATGAGTAGCAAAAATCAACATATCTCGTAATTTTCGCGTTACTTGGAATGAATTATTCTTACGAATAAAGTATTTTTCTAATCTTTCGGGATTTACACGATTAGTAATAGTTGCGGGATAAATACCTATCGCAGCTGTTTCTAAAGCATTTTGATTAATGTCTGTAGTAAAAATTTTTATTCGTAATTTTTTCGACGAATTTTCTAAAGCTTCATCAACTATAATAGCTAAAGAATAAGCTTCTTCCCCCGTGGCACATCCACTCACCCAAAATCTTAATTCTTCATCTGACTGACTTTTCTCAATTAAACTAGGAATGACTTCTTCTGCTAAAAATTGCCAAGGGGCTGTATCTCTAAAAAAGCTAGTAACAGTAATCGATAAATCTTGAAACAAAGCTTGCTTCTCTTCATCTGACTTTTGCAAAACTTGGATGTATTCTTCCACATTATTGCAATATGTTGCAGAACAACGACGATTAATACGTCTTGACAAAGTGCTGCGCTTATAGTATGAAAAATTAACTGGTTGGTATTGAGTTAATATATCAGTAATTCGCTTGAGCTTAAGATCGTCTAAAGCTAAACAAGAATTGATATACTCTTGCCGCGTAGATACAGGTGAAATTAGATAATTATAGATTAGCTGCGCTAATTCACCAGGAGAATCAATTTGAGTTATTGTCGGCTTTAGATTATTTTGAGGTAACTTTTCTAAATTCAATGTTGCGATCGCGCTAGTAGGCATACCATCAAATTCAGCAGTAGAGGGATCTTGAACTAAAGCAATACCGCCAGCTTTAGTAATTACTTGTAAACCCAAAGAGCCATCACTTCCCGTACCGGATAAGATTACCCCAATAGCATTTTCTTGAAAGTTTTGCGCTAAAGAATTAAAAAATAAGTCAATCGGAAAATTTGGCTTTAAGTATTTTTTATCTTCTCGCTCCATCAAACGTAACTTGCTATCTTCGATAATTAGATTTTTATCTGGTGGAATCAAATAAATAGAATTAGCAGATAATTCCATCCCGTCTTCCACTCGGTGAATTTGCATCCGAGTATGTCGCTGCAATATCTCCTTCATCAAACTTTTGAAATCAGGAGAAAGATGCTGCACAATTACAAATACCCCACCACTATTAGGAGGCATATTCTTGAAAAACTCTTCGATTGCCTGCAAACCACCGGCAGAAGCACCAATGCCTACAACCAACAATTTGGGATTATCATAAGACGAGCATCCCTTATCTTTTTGTTTAGTAGACATACACCCTCCTGATAGTTCGTCATTCCTATAATATTAAATAATTTTATTTTTTGTAAGTAATTATACACATATTTTATATTTCAAAATTAGTCATACAACTGCAACAATAGTTACAAATTAGGAGTAATTAAGGTTAAAGGTTAAGATACTCTTAGTCTCCCTTACTCCCCCATATATTTGACTTTCCTCCTCCCCTCCACTTTGCAGTAAGCTGATAAACTATGCGCTCATCGATCGATTTAATATGGCTACCATTAACGACAATTATTTGAAACTGAAAGCAGGTTACTTATTTCCCGAAATTGCGCGGAGAGTTAATGCTTTTGCCCAAGCTAATCCTAATGCTAAAATCATCAAATTAGGAATTGGTGATGTTACCGAACCATTACCAGAAGCTTGTCGCACGGCGATGATAGAAGCTACTAAGGAAATGGGCAATCGAGAAACCTTTCATGGTTACGGCCCCGAACAAGGTTATGGTTGGTTGCGCGAAAAGATTGCCCAACATGACTTTCAGGCACGAGGATGCGAAATTGACGCATCAGAAATCTTTATTTCCGACGGTTCCAAATGCGATACGGGAAATATTCTCGATATTTTTGGTAAAAATAATACTATCGCTGTCACAGATCCTGTTTACCCTGTTTATGTTGACACTAACGTCATGGCTGGTAATACAGGAGATGCCAAGAAAAGTGGTGAATATGAAGGGCTAGTATATTTACCAGTGACCGCAGAAAATAATTTTACCGCTCCTCTTCCTTCACAAAAAGTTGATTTAATCTACCTTTGCTTTCCCAACAATCCCACCGGAGCCACAGCGAGTAAAGAAGATTTAAAAGCTTGGGTAGATTACGCCAAAGCTAATAATTCAATCATCTTCTTCGACGCAGCTTACGAAGCCTATATCACCGATTCTGAGCTTCCCCACTCCATTTACGAAATCGAAGGAGCCAGAGATTGTGCGATTGAATTCCGTTCCTTCTCCAAAAATGCAGGATTTACCGGAACCCGTTGCGCCTTAACGGTAGTACCCAAAACCCTGAAAGCAAAAGCCGCCGATGGTTCCGATGTAGAGTTGTGGAAACTGTGGAATCGCCGACAATCAACCAAATTTAACGGCGTATCTTATATAGTGCAGCGCGGTGCAGAAGCAGTTTATTCCAAAGAAGGGCAAGAGCAAATTAAACAACTTATCAACTTCTACTTAGAAAACGCCAAAATCATCCGCGAAAAACTCACCGCCGCCGGATTGCAAGTTTACGGAGGAGTTAACGCACCTTACGTTTGGGTAAAAACACCAGATGGATTAAGCAGTTGGGATTTCTTCGATAAATTGGTTAATACTTGCAATGTAATAGGTACACCCGGTTCCGGTTTTGGTGCTGCCGGTGAAGGATATTTCCGTATTTCAGCTTTTAATAGTAGAGAAAATGTAGAAGAAGCAATGAAGCGGATTACTGATAAATTCAAAGTTTAGATTTTCAATTTCAATCATATAAGTCAGGCAAAATGCCTGACTGTGATTATGATATTACTAAAATCAACTTGTCCTACTTTTATTATTTAGAATTTAGATAATGATAATTTATGACTAAGGATAAAACAAATGACAGACCAAGAATTATTAAAAAGAATTGTTCTTAATCCGCAAGTGTTAGCAGGTAAACCAGTAATTAGGGGGACTCGTTTAAGTGTAGAATATATACTTAATCTTTTAGCTCATGGTGCAACAATTACAGAAATTATTGAAGAATACCAAGATTTAAATCCTAAAGATATTCAAGCGTGTATTTTGTTTGCTAGTAAATCTCTATCTAATACAACATTTATGCCGCTAACCATAGAGACTATTTAAATGCGCTTTTTAGTAGATTAATGTACGGGTTCTGGTGTTGCTAAGTAAGTCGGCAGAAATAAACAGAACTATGTAACAGAATGTAAATTAGCTTTAAACCCTTACCCCTACTGCCTACTGCCTACTGCCTTGTCCGGCGTTACAATTTTCAACACCGACGTACTTAATTGGTTACGCAATCAAGCATATGAAGTGTATTCTGTCTATGATGAAGCACGAGGAATAAGTGATGATGACGTGCTTCAAAAAGCATTTAATGAAAATTGGATATTAATTACTAACGATAAAGATTTTGGTAACAAGATTTATCAAGAAGGTTGTTCACATAAAGGTGTAATATTTATGCGCCTTGAAGATGAAAGAACGGCTAATAAAATAGAAACGCTTCGACGTTTGCTTTAAAATTATGCAGAACAATTGCCTTTACAGTATGTTGTAGTTACAGAAAATAGAGTTAGATTTGCAAAGAATCAGGCTCTTTGAGTTCGGGTTGTTGTTTAATGAATCGCTTATACGCTCTTTTAAAAGAGAATGCAAAACTAAATTTTCACTTATCCAACTCATCCATAATTTCAGTAACTGTACCACGAAAAACTTCTCCTTTTACGTATTCAACTTGTGCTTGAGAAATATTAGCAGCAATTTCATCGCGCCGTTTTTCTACAATTCGTTGTCGTACAACTTGAATAAGTGCTTCCTGTTCGTTTAGGGACAATTTTTCTATACTTTCTAAAACCCGATCAAACCTAGAAAATTCTGCCATTATCTCTTGTTGTTTTCCCGCGTTTACATCGCAATTTTAACAAAAATTTCAAATCCTCTCCCCATCCCCTATGCCCAATCCCCTATTCCCCATCCCCATTTCATATATGTAAGCACCGCTCCTTGAAACTCCATCGCCACAATCTGTAGGATAATTATGGCAACAAGAGGATTTAACTGAAAATGCCTACAGAAGAACAATTAAAATGTCTGTACACAATAACTTGTCAGTTAACTTTCGTGATGCTTCAGCCAATTCACCTTGTTTACTTAGACCAGCGCACGTTAAATTTATACATATTAGCGGGTGAAAACGAAGATATTGAATTTGAAGTAACTATTGATGGAGACGTATTTTAATGAATCCTGTAAATTATACCCAAATGTCCGACAACCAGTTAAAAAAATATTTAGTTAAAAATCGCAACGATAAAGCAGCACTTCAAGTTTATTTAAACCGTCGCCATCAAAATCAAAATCCAGTAATTGCAACTCTCGATGAATCCGATTTTGAAGATAAAATTCTAACTGCGATTCGCGATCAAATGAGTAGTAATGCCTGAAGATCGAGCTTTCAATAATTATTTAATCGATGAAATTTTAGAAATAGTTAAAAACTGGGCAGAAATACGTTCGGAAATTTTAGCATTAGCTTTAGTGGGTTCTTATGCACGAGGTGAAGCAACAGCAGATTCCGATATTGATTTAATGCTAATTGCTTATAATACAGAATTTTTTCGTCAAAATTATGATTGGATGTATGAAATCAATTGGGAATCTATTAATTACAAAATCCTGACATTCGATGACGCTCAATATGGTGCCGTTTGGTCAAGGCATATATATTTAAATAGATATAAAACTAAATATTCAACTAATTTGAAAATAGAAATCAGTTTCGGTTTACCTAGATGGGCATCAATCGATCCTATTGATTCTGGTACTTTTGCTGTAGTTAGTCGCGGCTGTAAAATTCTTTACGACTCACAAGGAATTTTAACCAACTTGATGTCTAAACTATAATCTTGAAAATTTATTTACGAATATGATTTATGCTTCAAAAAAGGGACAATAAGTGAGTTACATACCGCAAACCTCACCCCTTCCCCTCTCCTTATTAAGGAGAGGGGTGAAGATATAAAATCTAAAATCAAAAATCCAAAATAGAATGACGCTTTCAAAGCCTGACATAGCCTATATTCCTTGCAACCAAGAGATTGTAGAAGCCATACTCAAATTAGCCAAAATCAATTCCCAAGATATTCTCTACGACTTAGGTAGCGGAGACGGACGTATTTTAATAACCGCCGCAAAAAAGTATGGAAGTCGTGGTGTTGGTATCGATATTGACCCTCAAAGAATCGTACAGGCTAGACATCAAGCTTTGAAGAATGGCGTTAGCAAGCAATTAGAGTTTTACCAACAAAACTTATTTAGCAGTAATTTCGCTGAAGCAACAGTAATATTTATTTATTTATTACCTCATCTAAACTTAAGATTGCGTCCTCAATTATGGAAACAGCTTAAACCAGGAACAAAAATAATATCTCGTGACTTCGATATGGGAGACTGGCAACCACAACAAAAATTAAAGCTAACCGTAAAAGAAGACGACGAAGAAGAACAAGTAACTTTATACTATTGGGAAATCAATAATTGATGATCGATACCCTTCGGGTGATAGTAGATAGTAGATAGTAGATAGTTGTTCTACTAACTCCTAACCCCTAACAACTAACAACTAACCACTAACAACTAACAACTAACAATTACTATGTCTATTTCAAAAACTGAAGCGAAGCAACTTTTAGAAAGAATGATTTTTGAAGAAACCGATCCTCAAGATTGGGCACAGGATGTTTGGGGATTAAGTCCATTATTGGGAGATAGCGCCGCTAAATTATTTGAGGTTTTTGAAGCATTAATTGAATGTTGTCCCGAAGCACAATTAGAAAATTTATTACAAAGCTATTATCAACAAAAGTTTATGAATGATAACTGATAACTGATAACTGATAACTGATAACTGATAATATTATGCCTCAAACCAAAATTTATGGTGTTAGCGAGTATTTAAATCCGATTAAAAATCAACTAAGCATAGTCATTCATAGTTGTTTTATAGATGCTTTACAATATCCTCCTGAAAAGCGTTTTCATCGTTTTTTTTCAATGGATAAATCGGATTTTGTTTTTCCAGCGGATAAAAGTCTAAACTATTTAATTATTGAAATTAGTATGTTTGAAGGGCGTTCTATTGAAGCCAAAAAAAACTTGATTCGCTTACTTATTAAACGTATTAGTGAAAAATTTAGTATTTCTTTGAATGATATAGAAATAACTATCTTTGAAACACCGAAACATAACTGGGGTGTGCGTGGTGTTCCCGGTGATGAATTAGATTTGGGTTACAAAATGGATGTTTGAGGGAGTATCCCAAATTTTTCATTTTGTAGTGCGTTAACGCAGCGTGTCGCCTTTAATATGCATCTTGCACGAAGCACGCTCCTTCGCTCGGGTGATGCCTGATATTTTATTAGAAATCAAAACTAAAAATGCGCGATCGCAAGTTGCAATCGAAGATTGAATAAAAAAGTTCCTCAGTATTTAGTATGCTAAAGTCTCAAAAAAACTACTGTAATAACTACTTTTACCAACATTCTTCCGTTCCAAATCGCGTTGCTCCCACTAAAATTGCCTGTTCCCTATTGCCTGTTCCCTATTCATAAAAAATCGTTTTTATTAGACTAAGACATTAACAAAGTAATCGATTAAATAGTCTATATTACCTTTTAATTGATCAATTGCTTTATCAGAAACGACATTTGAAGTTTGCCAATGACAAATATACTTACTTCTAATTAATTCAAATGCTTTCAAATATATCTCAATAGGTGGTTCGTAATGGGTAACTACCCCTTTGTAAACTAAGCGGGGTTCAATTTCGTTTTCCATGCAGCTACCAATGAGTTTAAGATATTTGCTGATGTTACGAGAAAATTCTTCTATATGAGGATGCTCTTTAGTTAATAATTCACAAGCCACTATTTGCGCTATTTCCATTCGATTCGCTAATAGCCATCTTCCTCCTTCTATGCATCCAGCCCTTTGCAATTGTAATTCTGGGAGCGATACCGTTAATTCTTTTTCCAGATATTCTAATGAGTAACGAAGCCTGTCTTGTCTTTCTTGAACTTCTTTAAGATTTAAAATTCCTACATGAGATAACTTTTTATCTTCTAATTCTCCGATTAAGACTTCTACAGTTGGTTTGATAATATTAGTCATAAAGTCTATTTGCTGTTGAATTACCTCCGAAGCTCGATCGCGTAATTCGTACTTTACGATTTTTTCTATACGACTATTTGTATTTTGTTCTAAAGCGTCAAGCTGCTGTTGCACAGAGCCAATCATCTTGTCTTGAGATAATTCAGCTTGTGACGAAGTTTTATATAGTTTTCTTTCTAAATCTTCTACTCTTCTTTGCATTCTTTTAAACACAGATGCATTTACCCAAGGGCTGACAATAAACCTTGCAAATCCAGACAAAGTTTTTCCCATTTTTCCTATAACTCCTGTATTATTCAACTTTTGAGCCATCCGGTTTATCCTTAAAATTTCATGTTAATTACAAGTTTTCGGATTTTATCTGTGGAGTTTACTATTTTCTGAAGAGTTGCTAGCAGCCGTAAAAAAAGATACTTACCGGACTTTTTTGATAGCGAGCATTTACCATAAGTAATAACTCGATTACTTGACTCATCAAATCTTCAAGTTGCTTGATATTGTTTGATAGTATTTATAACCGCGTAAAATATGTTGTATTTACGCAAAATTATACCTAAAATATATTTAAAGCTTAATCATACGGTTACTCATCTAACGTTGCTTACTTACTAATGCCTATTCTAACAATTTAAACGTTACAAAATATTCAACTATACGCAATTTTTTTCATATACTTCACTATAAAATTACATTTTCTTCCTTTACAAAAAATTTACTTATCTAAAAATTTTTGAAAAACGAATAAAAAATAATCCTATAGGTAGATACTTGAAAGCGCTATTAATGATATTTAATGAAAATTAGATGAAATTAATCTCAAATTCATAAAGATTATTCAGAATTGACTAAAATTTTGTAAAAGTATAAGTACGCAAAACCGTACTGGAGTGTTAGCGTTCTCTACCCAAAAATCTGAGTAATTGTAGATAAAATCAAGC
Organism: uncultured Rivularia sp.; assembly: GCA_964395005.1. Taxonomy (GTDB): domain Bacteria; phylum Cyanobacteriota; class Cyanobacteriia; order Cyanobacteriales; family Nostocaceae; genus Rivularia. Next base: position 2,615 of record CAYMZW010000030.1, on the reverse strand, counting down.
TATGAGTTAAGTAATGCTGTTATTAAAAAGAACAATTATTAAGATGCAGCATACTAAGGGAGAAAAATATGGACAATCAATTAAAAACAGCTGCTTTACTAGCTGCACTCAGCGGTCTTCTGATAGCTATTAGTTATTGGATAATTGGTGGTGCTTCCGGTTTAATTATCGGTATCGGTATAGCGGCAGTAACTAATCTTGTATCCTGGTACCAGTCGGATAAAATCGCTTTGGCAGCTTATCGAGCGCAGCCAGTTTCGCCAAACGATGCGCCGGGACTCTATCGTATGGTAGAAAGACTATCTAATAAAGCAAATATTCCTACGCCAAGGGTATATATAGTTCCAGGTTCTAATGCCAACGCTTTTGCTACCGGCAGAGATCCAGAAAACGCTGCCGTCGCTGTCACAGAAGGAATTTTAGATATCCTTTCAGAGCAAGAACTTGAAGCCGTACTTGCTCACGAACTGACTCACATTATTAATCGCGACACACTTACCCAAGCTGTTAGTGCTACCATCGCCGGTGCTATTTCCTTTTTGGCACAAATGGTAAGTTACAGTTTATGGTTTGGTGGAAATTCGCGGGATGGAAATAGAGCTTGACTTTGTTGTCAATTCGATAGACAAGTATGTACAATAGTAGTCAAGTAAGATTATATTGTATTTCTATGTATTACAAGCCTCATGAGTTAGCAAAAATATTAGGAGTATCGGTCAAAACCCTGCAACGGTGGGACAACCAAGGAAAACTGCCCGCGAAAAGAACACCTTCTAACTATAGATATTATACCGAGGACGATTTAAGAATAGCTTTGGGAGAAAAACCACGACCTCGAATTAGAAAAGTAGTAGTTTACTGTCGAGTGTCTTCAAGTAATCAACGACCCGAACTGAAAAATCAAATAAAAGCAATGCAAGAATTCTCGAATAATTGCGGGTATTCTGTGTCCGATACTATTTCTGAAATAGGGGGAGGTCTTAATTTCAAAAGAAAGAAATTCATTGAAATGATAATCTCAATGCTTAAAGGCGAAATAGAAGTAATAGTTGTCGCTCATAAAGATAGATTATGTCGATTTGCATTTGATTTTGTTGAACAATTAGCTAAGTATTCGGATTGCCGGATAATTGTAGCCAACCAAACTCAGTTGTCTCCTGAATCTGAACTTTGTAACGACTTGATGTCTATAGTACATTGTTTTTCCTGTAGGCTTTATGGTTTGAGAAGTTATTCCAAGGCTTTGAAAAAAGAACTAAAAGAAAGTGTTGACAACCCAGACAAGTTTGAGTTAGAATGTAAGAGTAAAGAAATTCAATGTTAGGAAGTAATTGATGTCCGAAGTTATGTTGCTTGGTGTTAAAACCAAATTAAATTTGTCGTCAGGACAAAAGGTTTTGATGTCGAAGCACGCGGGCATCAAAAGATTTACTTTTAATTGGGGTCTTGCTACCTGGCAAGAACTATATAAAGCTGGATGTAAATTCACTTACCGAACATTAAGAGCTTTCTTTAATAAGCATTTAAAATCGGAATACTCATGGATTAAGGAAAAAGGAATATGCCAGAAAGTAACAGAGTTTGCTTTCGAGGATTTAAAAGATGCTTTTAGCCGGTTCTTCAAAAAACAAGCGAGCTATCCTAAATTTAAAAAGAAAGGCAGAAACGATTCTTTCACTATAAATAACTGCGGTAAACCTATGCCGTTTGGTGGAAAGTCGATTAAATTACCTGTTATTGGATGGGTTAAGTTGTATGAGGGATTACCTCAAGGAACAACTTCAAAAGTAACAATATCAAACATAGCCGATGATTGGTATATTTCTTTCACTTACAATCAAGTAAAACCAGAAATAGATAGTTCAAGAATCGAAGCTGTTGGTATTGACTTAGGAATCAAAACATTAGCAACTTTATCGACCGGAGTTACTTTTCAAAATGCAAAACATCTCAGAAACAATCTAAGTAAATTAGCTCGTTTGCAGAAAAAAATAGTTCGCAAAGAAAACGGAAGTAGCAACATAAATAAATTAAAAACAAAGCTACAAAAACTGCATCGAAGAATAGCTTTTCTCCGGAAAGATTTGCTCCACAAAATCACTCATTACATATGCAAGAACCACGCGAAAATTGTAATAGAGGATTTGAATGTTTCGGGAATGCTATCTAACGGTAATCTAGCTTTATCAATTTCTGACTGTGGCTTTTATGAATTCAAGCGACAATTAGAATACAAGTCCAAGAAGTTTGGATGTCAGCTAATAATTGCGGACAGATGGTTTGCTTCATCAAAAATCTGTTCTAATTGCGGACATAAGCACGAAACTTTAACATTAAAAGACCGTGTTTATGAATGCTCAAATTGCGGATTACAAATCGACCGTGATTTAAACGCCGCAATGAATTTGGCTAAACTTGCACCCATCTAGTTAACAGTAAAAAATCGAGGATGGCTTTGTCCTTGAAAGTCTGTGAAGGGATAACCGCTCCGATGCTCCCGTTGCAACAGAAAGTAAGAGTAGTAATAGTCAGCCGGAGGGTTGTCAATACTTTACAGAGCAGGTGCCAATCCTTTGGGAATGTTATTAACAGTAACTTTAGCTCCTTTAGCAGCA
>CAYMZW010000029.1:0-28354 GCA_964395005.1 uncultured Rivularia sp. | reverse complement strand
CCCCTCTCCCCCTTGACAAACAACTCATAGTTCGATTCCTGCTTTAACTAAAAATTCTCTCACAGATTTAATCTAATAGTTGGTAATATCGGTAATATAATTTTTACAAGAGAGAATCAGCAATGAAAATCAAAGCGGTAATCTGGCAAGAAGATGATGTATGGTGCGCTTCAGTACCAGCTTTACCAGGGTGTCATACTTGGGGTAACAGTTACGAACATTTGTTAGAAATGCTTGAAGATGCTATCCAAGGTTGGTTAGAAGTTGCTTTCTTTGACTAAATAAATGTATTTATTATAATTTAAACCGCATCAAGCCGACATCAAACCCCGCTTCGGTTGAGGAATATTACGTCCCAAATCTTGAGCAGTTTCAATCCATTCTTGCATTACTACTTCTACATTTTGTAATGCTTCTTGATATGTTTCACCATCAGCAGCACAACCGGGTAATTCTGGTACTTCTGCGATGAATGCTTTGTCTTCTTGACTGTAGTAGAGGATGATTTTGTAGTGAAGCGTCATTTTGTTCTCCTTCTCCTATCTGATATTTAAGAATTACTTCACGAACTTTTTCAAACAAAATTATATTGTAGGTTGGGTTAGGCGCACAGAGAAAATAGTTGTTTATTAGTAATTAAATTGCGCCGTAACCCAACATTGAGTTATCGGTGTTATACAATATCTTACGTTTGAGGAAGGACAATATTGTTTATTCACAACCATGATGTTGGGTTACGACACAAAGGAATGAATTCTCGCTTCGAGTTCAATTTGATCGTCGTGTCTAACCCAACCTACGATTCATAGTAGCTTACAAGAAAAAGATTAATTTGTGTTGGAGTGCGATCGCCATTTTTATTTTTGCTGAAAACTAACTTGACCTATTAATTGCTATCTACTCAAAAAATATATCTTATTGAAATAAGCTATAAACAGCACTAATTTTTTCACCAGACAACTCTTGAGGTTGTTTCTCATGCCCATCTCTTATATACAGTTTATTTTCATACCACACGGGTTCTTTTCCTGCTTTTACTTCAATCATCAATACTGTATGATCGTTATAAGTTATAGGCGTTAATGAGGTATTAATACTAGTTTTTAGCCATTCGGGTAATTTAGAGTCTCTAATTCTTCTGCTAATTTGCAGTATATACACATCCAATGTAATGCCTTGAATTTTTGCTTCTCTTTCTATTCCGACAATTCCAAATGGGAAAAAACTAGGTGCTGATATATTATCAAGTTTTTCAATACGCTTCGTATCTTCTTCTGTATCGGAAATTCCCAAAAACATATATCCTTTCTTTTCCTTGCCTAAATTTGCCATAGCTGCAATATTCTGACAAATTTTATTAAAACACTTACTGTCAAAAATACGGTTAGAAGGATTTAATGAAAGCAACCCTTGCTTAAAATCATAATTTGGAGCTTCCGTTTTGGAACGTCTTAAATAATTTTCTAAATCTATAGCATAGGAACCACTACTACGGGTTGGAGATTTCGATGACTTGAAATAGTTCTGAATTAATCCTTTAGTAAGATTTATATTTTTAGTTCTTTTGTCTGTTGTAATACTAGAACTTACTTGAATTTTTTCCATCAGTCCTGTTACAGCTTTATAGATTCCCTGATAATCAAACGGTTCCTTAGATTCTTTAATAATCAAATCATAAAAAGCCATAAATAATGTATAAAATGGCTCTTTAACTGGATTACTCACTGCTCCATCTCGACTTAAAATCCTCCTGAGAAAGTTTTTATCATTTCCTGTATCTTTTGATGATAGTGAGTTAATAAAGTTTTGAATATGTGATAGTGTAGCTTTTATGTCTTGTTTGAGATTTTCTGCCTTATAGCTGTTGACTGCTAATTTAATTTCATCTGATTTATCTGTATCACCCTTACCATAATAAGAATCAAAATTCTCTTTTTTTGCTGCAAAAGGTTTTCCTAATGCTATAGAAAGTATTATATCTGCCAATAATTGTTCATCTGCACTCTCTCGTAGATCGGAATTTCTAATAATACCTTGACGACACCAAAATGTGTCTTCTGCAAGAACTCCGTACCCTAAATCAATAGATTTATAATCAATGCTAATTTCAGGCATTTCTGTGAGAGGAATAATTTCTCTAGATACATCACCTCTTATTTCAGAACCTAATGATTTAACTAGTTCTGCAAAGTTATTAGTCACTCCGGCTTGTCTTACTTCTTGAGCAGATAAATGCTTTCCATTAGAATTGATTCTATTGAATACATCTTCTATTTCTTTTTCACTGTTAGCTTCGTAAATAGTAACAGCTAATGAATATTCTAAGAAATCAACACACTCTTGGGACTTTAATAAATTATCTGGACTTATGTTAATTTTTTGAAATACTCCTTGATTACTTAACTCATTGGCTAAGGGATGTTGTGTCACATCAAAGAACTTATCTTCTACAGAAAATTGATTTTCAATAAAACTAAATATCGCATTCAATCTTTGCATACCATCAATGATTTCATACATATCCATTCCTTCTTTTTTGAATTTTCCAAACAAAATTAGTGGGATAGGATATTTTAAAAGAATGCTTTCTATTAAAGAGGTTTTCTCTGATTTACCCCATACGAGTTTACGTTGGTATCTACGATTTACTATAAGATTATTTTCTCTATAAAGACGATATAATTCTAATACACTCATTCCTTTGGGTGTAATACTCATAATTCTGTATCCTTTGTTATTTGTATTGTTTATAATGCACTTAAATTGAAAGGTAATCAATACTGTTAACAACAAGATATAAGCAAGCTATTTTTTGCGCACCTCCGCGCAAACCTCCGCGCCCCTCTGCGTTTCAAAAAACAAAAAAACCCGCACAAAGTACGGGTTTCAAAATAAACTAATTAAATCCGAAAATTTACCTACTCAATCCCCTCAATCTTATCCTCAACCTGCTGATACAATTCCCGCAATCTATCAAGATTACTTTCATCTGTATCCCAATAACCCCTACCATTAGCTTCCAACAAAGTAGTAACCATCTTTCTAAAAGAATGCGGATTTAAGTTCAACAACCTTTCCTGCATTTCCTTATCTTTCATAAAGGTTTCGTTGCTATCCTCATAAACCCAGTTATCTACAGCATCAGCTGTCGCACTCCAACCAACTGTATTAACCAACCGTTTAGATAATTCCCTCACACCTTCATAACCGTGAGACAACATCCCTTCATACCACTTCGGATTCAACAATTTAGTCCGAGAATCTAAACGCACGGTTTCTGACAAAGTTCTAACTTGTGCGTTTGCTGTAGTAGTATCTGCCATATAAGCAACCGGCTTTTTACCATCTTTCCGCAAACCGGCTACTACCTTAGTAGGATCGGAATCGTAATAATGGGAAACGTCGGTTAAACTAATTTCCGAAGAATCTAAGTTTTGGAAGGTTACTTCTGCTGTCTTCAAAGTACTTTCAAATATTTCTCGGGAATTTTCCATCATTCCAGGATTATCTTCGGTAAATGCAAATGATTTACGTTTGAGGTACATTTCCTGTAATTCAGCTTCGCTATCCCAAGTGCTGTTTTCTACCGCTAAATTAATATTAGAAGAATAAGAACCACTTGCATTGGAAAAGACGCGAGTTGCAGCTTGACGCAAATTAATTCCCATGTCTTCCGCTTGCTTCATTGCGTGTTTGCGAACAAAATTCATTTCTAAAGGCTCGTCTGCTTCGGCAGCCATTTTTACGCCCCTATCTAATAAATTCATTTGGTTGACAAACAAGTCGCGGAATACCCCAGAACAATTTATTACAACGTCTATTCTCGGTCTTCCCAATTCCTCTAAGGGTACTAATTCTAACTTGTTGACTCTACCCAAAGCATCGGGAACTGGTCGCACGCCTACCATCCACATTATCTGTGCCAGTGATTCCCCGTAGGTTTTAATATTGTCGGTTCCCCATAATACACAGGCAATTGTTTCGGGATATGCGCCGCCGTTTTCCCGCATTTGTCTATCTAACAATCTATCTACAACGACTTTCGCAGATTTCACTGCTGCCATTGTGGGGATTGATTGCGGATCTAAAGCGTGGATATTTTTACCTGTAGGTAAAACGTCAGGGTTACGAATTGGATCTCCTCCGGGGCCAGGTAAAACGTATTCACCTTCCAATCCTTTGAGTAATGCACCTAATTCGTTATCGGCACAAACTTGTTGTAAACAGAATTCCAAGTATTCAAATAAAGGTTTTAAAGCTTCTTTATCAACGTTGGGATAACCAGCTTGATGTAAAACTTCTACCCAAGGTGCTTTTTTACCCATATTGAAGAAATTCAATTTGGAAACTCGGGATACTCTTCCTTCTGCGTCAGTTTTCTCTTTAACTAATGCTGCTACTGCATCTCTTATTGTCAAAGTGATATGTTGCAGCAATTCGACATCGGCTAAAATACCTTTATCGCTATTCCGATAAATCTCCTCAATGTCGCGATTAATACTATTAGCGATAATCCGCTGTAAACTAATTATTCCTTCTTCTTCTCTATCTAATCCAGCGATATTAACCAAAGTGGCAACCGCTTCCTCTGCCGTGGGAGGTTTTCCAACTACGTGTAATCCACAAGGCAATAGTCGCGATTCTATCTCCATCAATCGACGGTAGACGCTACCAACGATATTATCGCGCTCTTCTGCGGACATTTCCTTAGAACCAATTTCCGGTAAGTCGATATCTTTATCAAGATTCACCATCCGGGCTTTATCCATGATGGTATCGACGATGGGAACTCCCCTGCCAGTATCTTTGAGGGTTTGATATGAACCAATTAATTCGCTTAATTCTTTCAACCCTTTATATAAACCGGCGTTTTCTGCGGGAGGGGTTAAATAAGAAATTGTTTCGGCGTAGCTACGACGTTTGGCGATTGTGGCTTCACTAGGATTATTAGCAGCGTAATAATATAAGTTGGGAATTGTACCAATTAAACTATCGGGATAACATTCACCAGACATTCCCATCTGCTTTCCTGGCATAAATTCCAAAGAGCCATGAGTACCGAAGTGAAGTACTGCGTCGGCACCCCAAATTTTTTCCAGGTAGGTGTAGTAAGCAGCAAAACCGTGATGGGGACTTGCTGAGCGGGAAAATAACAACCGCATCGGATCTCCTTCATATCCGAAGGTTGGCTGTACTCCTATAAATACATTACCAAACTGCTTACCGTAAACCAATAAATTTTGTCCGTCGCTATTTAGCTCACCTGGAGGTGCCCCCCAATTTTCTTCCAAGCGTTGGGAATATGGTGTTAATTCTTCGTATTCGGGAACTGACATCCGATAAGCAACGTTTAATTCGGGGCTTGCATATTGTGCTTGAGCGTCGTGGATAACTTCTTCCATCAACTCTTTTGCACTTCCTGGTAATTCCGGTAAATCGTAGCCATTATTTCGTAAAGCTTTCATTACCTCATATATGGAACCAAACACATCTAAATATGCTGCGGTTCCCACATTACCTTTATCTGGGGGGAAACTAAATACAGTAATGGCAATCTTTTTATCTAACTTGGGCTTAAGACGCAAACTAGCCCATTTAACCGCTCTTTGCGCGATGGCTTCAACTCTATCCTGTAGAGCGATCGCCTTTCCAGTAGCGCCATCTTTACCAGATAAAATTATCGGCTCAATTGCACCATCTAATTCGGGAATGGCAATTTGTAAAGCAACTTGAATTGGATGCAATCCCAAATCGCTTTCCATCCACTCTTCGGTAGTTTGGAATACCAAAGGCAAGGCTACCATATACGGACGATTTAACCTCTTTAAAGAGTCAATCGCCTTCGGGTGGTCTTGTCTGGCTGGCCCACCTACAAGTGCAAATCCTGTCAAAGATACTACAGCATCTACTAAAGTCGTACCTTCCTTATTATTTTTCGCTAAAGCAGAAGTTTCATAAAAATAAGCATCTACCGGCTTAGAAAAATCTAAACCACCAGCAAAAACGGGAATTACCTTAGCTCCCATCGCTTCAAATTCCTGGACAAGCGCCACATAATGTGCATCATCACCAGTTACCAAGTGAGTCCGCTGCAATACTAAACCAATACAAGGCGCTAAAGGATCTTTTAAATCGTCAGAAATATCATTACGACTGCTATACCAGTTAAGATATTCCTTCACATCCTCAAACATTGTTGTCGCTAAAGGATGCCAAATTCCCATATCGGGATAGACAACTGGGAGTTGATAATCTTCTACTTTCTGGAAATTGCTTTGATCGACATCTTTTAAAACATATTTATCAGCCAGCATCAACAGAAAATTTTCTAAATTCTCAGAAGAGCCTCCCAACCAATACTGAAAACTCAACATGAAATTACGAGCATCTTGAGCTTTTTCTACAGGAAGATATTTTAATACAGAAGGCAAAGTTCTGAGTAGCTTTAACATTCCATCTTGGAAAGAAGCACCGGATTTTTCCTTCCGCTTCTTCATAAAGCTGGCGATCGCACTCTTGGATTGTCCCAAATTCGCCAAAGAAAAGCTACCCATCTTATTCAGACGCATAACTTCCGGCATCGAAGGGAAACATACAGCAACATCAAAATTATCGCGATGGGGTTCGACAGCTGCAACAACCTTCTGAGCTAACTCTTCAATAAAAATAAGTGAAGCAATAAAAACATTTGTAGTTTCTAATTCTTTCTTGAAATCTTCGTAATTTTCAGGAGAACGAAGTTCTTCAATTAAATAACCGCTGATTTCAATCGCAATGTTGGGGTGGTTATCGTTTATAGTCCGTACCGCTTGTGATAATGCACTTTGATACTGGGACTCTAACACGACATAGACCACCTTTATCAAATGTCGGCCAGCGAGATTTTCCGGTTTGATGTGTCTTATGGTGGACTTGACGTGGGTGAACATGCTTTTCCTGACTCCTATGATGCGTGTTCTCGGTTAGGCATTAAGAAATTTTTATCAGATATTGGCTACAAATGCGCGTTTTGTCGCACAAATGACACATTTCGATAACTATAAGCAAATTTTTGTTTACAAAACTTGACAATTTTTAAAAGTGTTTGCTCATTTTTATGTAAATTATTTGTAATATTTATGTTTGGTTATATAGATATGTTTTTTAACGCAGAGGGGCGCTGAGGTAGCGCGGAGGAGAGAGGTTGAGGAGAGGTTTTGTTGAGAGATTGGGATTTGATAGGAGTTTTGGGGGTTTTTAGGTTGGCGATCGCAGAAGTAATTCGGCTGAAAATGCACTTAAATAATATTTGAGTAAATAGAGTGAATGTTACAACGGATAACAGAAGATATTCGGATGTAATTGATATTGATATGGATAAAGAAGAATTTTTAAGAAGGTATGACAAGGGAGAAAGAGATTTTTCTGGTATTGAATTAACAGATGCGGATTTGAGCGATAAAAGTTTTTATGAAATCAAGTTACACAGAGCTAAATTAGTTAATGTGAATTTGAGTAAAACAAGATTATGGGAAGCTGATTTATCTGAAGCTGATTTAAGCGGTTCCAATTTATTTGAAGCTGATTTAAAAGAAGCTAATTTAAGAAATGCAATTCTCACGAATACAAATTTAGAATGTACAGAATTAATTGGTGCTGATTTAACAGGTTCTAATATTGACGCAGCAATAAATGTATCTAGTCCGCATTTACTTGTAGTAGATGAATCTAAAAATAATAATACGGAGTTAGTTACAGAACTTAGAGAATTAACACGAGGACTTGAAAACTGGCATAATACTGAAGGTGGTGAGCCAATTGATGTTTTTATGTGGGATACAGCATCAAGAGGAGATTTTACATTAGAAAAATTTTTAGAAGCAGCGGGTTTTCTTGTAAAGGTTGATTCAATTGATTTTTTAGAAAATAAGTTTCCAGTTGAGGAATTCAGTTTGATAGTTGAGAAAATAAAACCATACATTACTGTAGAACGAGAATATTATTATTTGAAAATTGGTATTGGATGGATAAGCTATGATGATGAAATTTTATCTATATTAATTGGAAAAACAAAAACAGGTGATTGGTTTGGTGTATGTCCTTGTCTTAATATATGGAGTAGGGGTGGTAGGATATCTCTACGTAGAATAGAAGATAACTCATCTCAGAAAATCGAACACGCTTCATTGGTATCGATTTTAGAAAGTTTAGAAACATTAGAAATTTTTTCAGAAGAAACTCTTTACCCTGCTGGTAAAGGTATTGCTTGGGAAATTGCAGAAACTAGAGATAATTTAGTGCATAATCTTTTGAAATCTTCCTGCATGATGCATTTTTATGATGATTATGAAGATGGTGATTTTGGAGGAGAAGGTTTCTTTGGGGAAAATGATGAAGATATAAAAAAAGACTATCCCGAAGAATATAAGAAAAATCAAAGATTATCCAATATAATTAAAACTCGTTTCAAAGATATAAAAATTTATTGGATTGGTGATGGTGAGATTGATGTGTATATAGTTGGGAAAATTGAAACTGGGGATTGGATTGGTATTCGTAGTAGGTTGATGCATGGGTGATTTAATTTCAATCGTGACTGTACAAGATAAATCATCTGCTTGGGTTATAAAAGAAATGTTTTGATAGAGAATTTTGGGTGTGCTTGATATGGATGTGGAAGAATTACGACAAAGGTATAAAGTAATTAAATTCTTAACCTGGCGATTAAAATCGCGGCTACACAAACGAAACCCACCTACGTGGGTTTAATTATTAGTCCACGAAGGTGGACTTTGTTTGTGTAGATGCGGTTTAAACCGCCGGATATCATAGTTATTTACAATCAAACAGTATCCGGGTCAACACCCAACTCTTCCAACTTCTTTCTCAACCGTTCGGCTTTCTCTTCACTTTCCTTAAGCGCTTGAGATAATTCGCTTGGAGCTAATAACTTCTCCCCAGTATCTTCTCTATAAAAAGCAATCAATTCCGATTCAACTTCCAATCTCAAACCCAAAACTTCGCTTTTATTATCTGTAATCTTCTCATAAACTTCTTTCTCCCACCGATAACCTTTTAATTTATTTTCAATCCATTCACCTTTAGGATCGAATAACCAATATTCTTTAACACCTAATTGTTCGTAAAGCGTTTTTTTATAGCCCGTATCTCTGTCTTTAGTTCCTTCCGATGTAATCTCAAATATTACCGAAGGGGCTTGTTTTTCTTCCCAAATCTTATAATTGTCTCTTCCCCCAGGAGCAACGTTGAAAATTACCATCACGTCTGGTGCTACTCTTAATCTAGGAAAGCCTTGAGCATAATATAAAAATTGGTCAGCTAAAACAGTCGCTTGTTGTGCCTGTAAATACTGCTTTAAAATTTCTAGAGTTACAAGGATTGCATATAAATGCACGTAGGTTTCAGCCAAGGGTTCACCGTCGGAACTAGGATAGATGATTTCAATTTCGGTTTGGTTTGCTGATGCAAGAGATGTCATGATTTCACCAGCGAGGAATAATTTAGTTTAATTTTAGTATTTATGAATAGATACCTGGCGATTAAAATCGCGGCTACACAAACAAAGTCCACCTCCGTGGACTCTAAGATTTTAACCCGCGTAGGCGGGTTTTGCCTGTGTAGCAGCGGTTTCAACCGCCGGTAATATTTTTTAACTGATAACTGATAACTGATAACTGAAAAAATGTTTGATATCCTTATTCTTTCCAATGGCCCCGGAGAAATCACAACTTGGGTACGTCCTGTAGTAAAATCATTACGAGAAAAACTTGGTAACGATCGCAATAATATAAGAATTTCCGTTGTCTTATCCCCTTGCTCCAACGCCAGTGGTAAGGAAGCCGATATTGCTCTTTCTTATCCCGAAGTTGATAGAGTTCAATCAGCAAAATATTTCTTTCCATTTCTACTAACCGGGAAAACCATTGATAATTGGGATTGGAGAGATAAAGGTGTTGTATTATTCCTCGGTGGTGACCAATTTTTTCCCGTCGTCATTGGTAAAAGGTTAAATTATCGTACTGTTATCTACGCCGAATGGGATGCAAGATGGCATTCTTTCATTAATCGATTCGGTGTCATGAAACCCGAAGTTGCTGCCAATGTTAAACCCAAATACGCCGATAAATTTACCGTCGTCGGCGATTTGATGGCTGAAGCTTCCTCTTTAGAAAAAGTAGAATCATCCAATGCCCAATGCCCAATCCCCAATGCCCAAATCATTGGAATTTTACCGGGTTCTAAAGCAGCTAAATTATCTCAGGGTGTTCCTTTAACTTTGGCGATCGCTCAACATATTTACGATAAACTACCAGCAACAAAATTCTTCATCCCCGTAGCTCCAACTTTGGATTTACAAACTTTAGCTAGTTTCGCCGACGCTAATAAAAATCCGATGTCACAATACTTTGGAGGAGTTTGTGCAAAATTAATTGATATAAATTCAGAAAAACCATATTTACACACAGCAACAGGTTTAAAAGTAGAATTATCTTTAAAACACCCTGCTTATGATATATTATCTAAATGCAGCATCTGTATAACAACTATCGGTGCTAACACTGCCGAACTTGGTTCTTTAGCCGTACCAATGATTGTTTTACTTCCTACTCAACAATTAGATGCAATGCGCTCTTGGGATGGTATTCCCGGTTTACTCGCTAATTTACCTTTTGTCGGCACCAGTTTCGCAAAGTTGATAAATTCCTATTTCCTTAAACGTAAAGGTTTATTAGCATGGCCGAATATCTGGGCACAAGAAGAAATTGTTCCAGAATTAGTAGGAAAGTTACAGCCTCAAGAAGTTGGTGATTTGATTATTGATTATCTGCAAAATCCCGAAAAATTAGCTGATATGCGAGCTAAGTTGAGAAATGCCAGAGGTGAAGCTGGTGCTGCCGATAAATTAACTCAGTTGGTGGTTGAAGAATTGAATCAGCAATTATAAATATCTGACCTAATCCAATTTATTCAAAGCTGTTTTAAACGACTTTGAAAAAACCTTGCGATTAAATAATCTATGGTTCGCTATTCCCGTACAATCGAAATAATCAGATAAAGTGTAATTTCTTGCAGGTAAAGAAAAGTTGTCCCAATCGTTTGTTATCCCCGTCAATCAGCTAAAATATGCCATTGCGAGTAAAACGAAGCGATCGCAATATATTGGTTTATGGCTGAAAATGGAGATTTGAGCGGTACTTTTTTTTGGCGATACAAATTTAATTAACTTGTTAGAAGCCCTGGTAATCGCCAGGGAAATTGAAGATGAATCACATCGTATTTATGCACTATCTTCTTTAGCTGCTAAATTACCACCAGAATTTTTAAGTGAAGTACTCGCTGCTGCAAGGGAGATTAACGATAAATATTCTCGTGTTTATGTCCTAACTTCTTTGGCAGACAGAATGCCGGAATTGTTAAATGAAGCTTTGGCTAATGCTAGGGAGATTCAAGATGAGTATTATCGTGTCAAAGCTCTAATTTATTTAGCAGACAAAATGCCGGAATTGTTAAATGAAGCATTAGCTGCTACTAGGGAGATTGAGAAGGAGCAGCATCGCGCCCATGTCTTAAAGTTTGATTTAGTAAAAAAACTGCCACCAGAATTGTTAAGTGAAGCTTTGATAATAGCTAAGGGAATTAGCAATGAGAATTATCGTGCTTTTGCTCTAACTGCTTTCGCAGAAAAACAACCGGAATTATTAACTGAAGTCTTAGCTGCCGTTAAGGAGATTCCCAAGGAAGAATATCGTGCTTCTGCCCTAAATTCTCTAACTCCTAAATTGCCACCAGAATTGTTGACAGAGGTTTTGGCGATCGCCGATAAAATTAAAGATGATTATTCTCGCGCTTGTGTCTTAACTTCTGCTTGCGATCGACTACCTAAAAAATTACCAGAAGCTCTTGCTGAAGCTTTGGAAAATTGAGAATGAGCAATATCGCCAGCGAGTCTTAAAGTCTTTATTCTACAAATTACCACCAGAATTATTAACTGAAGCTTTTGCTGCTGCCAAGGAGATTGAGAATGAGAATCACCGTGCTAATACAATACAGTTTTTAGCAGCCAAACTGCCACCGGAATTGTTAAATGAAGCTCTTGCTGTTACTAGAGAGATTAACGATGAGTTGAATCGAGTCCTAATTTTGAGTGAGTTAGCTACACAACTACCAGAATTAATTCCAGAAGCTCTAGCTACTGCCAAGAAGATTGACGATGATTTTTTTCACGCGATCGCCTTAATTAATTTAGCAGACAAACTGCCACCAGAATTGTTAAGTGAAGCTCTCGCTGATGTTCGGGAGATTGAGGAGGAGAAATATCGTCAGGAAGCCTTAGCTTATTTAGTAGACGAATTGCCACCAGAATTATTAAGTGAAGCTCTGGCTGTGGCATCTAAGATGGAGGATGAAAGATATCGCGCCTTTGCCTTGAGTACTTTAGCTGCTAAATTGCCACCTGAATTTTTAAATCAAGTTTTAGCTGTTGCAAGAAATATTGAAGATGACGAATATCGTGCTAATGTCTTAATTTCTTTAGTTGACAAGCTCCCAGAATTATTACCAGAAGCTCTAGCTACAATTAGAAAAATTCCTATTCCTAATAATTATGACCGCAAACACTTACTGGAAACCTTAGTGGAGAAATTACTACCGCATAATGGTAGCTTGGATAAAGCGAGTCAGAGTTTTGCTTATTTAGAAGGTTCAATTTTAATTAATGCTGATTTAAGCAAAGTTGATTTGAGACGCGGTAATTTAAGAAAAGCCAATTTCACCAACGCTAATTTAGAGCGTGCTTTTCTAACTCATGCCGATTTGACTCAAGCAAAGTTTATTAAGGCTAACTTGAGATACGCCAACTTAAGAGATGCAAACCTTATAGGAGCTAACTTAATTGATGCTGACTTAAATTACGCTAATCTAAAAAATGCCTTATTTGCACATAATCAGGGAATTTCAGGGGATATGCAGCTTGAATTAAAGCAGCGAGATGCAATCTTTGTTGAAGAGCCTTTTTGAACAATTTAATTAGCAATTATAAATATCTTCTACAAACCAATTTTCTCAAAGCTGTCTCAAACAACTTTAAAAAGCTCTTCAAATTCAATAGAGATATATTTCGGTATTTCCGTACAATCGAAAAATATATATTTGAATTTTCACTTCTATATTATTGGTGAAATACAGCTTTATTTAAACAACCTTCCACCTTATATATATAGAAGTTGTTTAAAACAGCTTTGAAAAATCCTTCATATTTGATCCTCTGCCGTTCGCTATTTCCGTATTAACGAAATATATTTTATTTAATTTTTGCTTTCATATTATCGATAAAATTTATAGAAGTTGTTTAAAACGACTTTGAAAAACCCTTCATATTTGATCATCTGTATTTCGATTATCCCGTATAAACGAATTTTGTCTGCGGTATCATATGGCTTTTATAATCTTGATGCAATCAAATAGACGGATGAGATTAGTTATGAAAATAAAATTCGTTTGAATGATAAGAATAACAAACGCTAAAACTGTAAATTTGGTCAAAGAATCCTGACATTTGCAAATTGGGGTTACGATTTGACAAGGGTTTCAGGCTGCTGTAAATTAAAACATTGGATACCTATGTTTAAAAATTTCATCAAGCTTATAACCCTTATAAATTCGTTGGTTTAATCAAGACGAAAACAGAAATTTACAGCCAGCTTAATATAAACAATTTTCACCATTTTAATTACGGTTGACAAATAGATGCATATAATCAGTTAGCTGAAATTAAAATCATTATTAACTTAAACAATAATTTAATTAGTGTTTAAATATATAGCGTGCGAAGTTTCTGATTAAAAGGCTTGGGATGTTAATTTTGCAAGGTGAATTAGATTTTTAGCAGATAAAAATTATTAAACATAAGGGATAAAGGCGATCGCTGTTTCGGGTGTTGCTTATTTGTTGCGATTTAATGGCGGATCGAATGCAACAGGACAAATGATTTATTATTACCAATTACCAATTACCAGAATCATTCATAACAGCTTTGAGTAAATCTTGATGAACGGATTTGGAAGTGCCGATAATTAAACCTGGTAATTTGTAATCGGAGCAGGTATTTAGTGGAGGTAAAGTAGAGCCATCCAAACTGGTAACAATACAACCAGCTTCTTTTGCAATAAAAGCTAAAGCAGCACCATCGATAAATTGACCAAATCTTTTTACAGCACCACTTATTCCACCAGTAAAAATAGAATTAAGATTGGGCATTTCAATAGAGCTAGAATAATCTTCTACTGCATTAATAATATTGTATTTACCCTTCAATGTAGGAGTGAGAGAATTCATAGCCGTGCCTAATAATATAGTAGGTTTGGCGTTGGAATCTACTTTTAAAGGAGTGCATTCGGATAAATCCATATTTAGAGTACCTTTGAAAGCACCTTCACCTCTGAGAGCATAGAAATAAGAATCTTGGCTGGGGGAGATAGCAATTACCGCTTCGTAATCATCTGTATTTAAGATGCCGAGAATAATTTGATAATTAGAATGTCCATCTATATAGAACTTTGTACCGTCAATTGGATCGAGAGTAACTAAATAATCATCTTTCTCGCCAAAATCTACGGCTCGGAAATACTTTGTATTGGGAGAGCTTTTATATTCTTCACCGTAAAAGCGAATGTTGGGGAAATTGCCTAATAAAGCAACTTCGACAAAATTTTGAATTGCCAAATCGGCTTCAGTCAAAGCAGCAGAAAAAAAGCTTTCCCCACCATCTTTATCGGGAAGTGCTGCAATTTTCGGTTGTAGAAAACGAGCATAACCCGCCGCTGCTTTTAAATGTGGAAGTAAAGTTTCTAAAATAATCCGAGGTGATGCCATAAAAGAAAGTGGGTAATTGGTAACTGTTCACTGTTCACTGTTCACTGTTCACTGTTCACTGTTCACTGTTTTCTCCGTCTCGTCTTCCTAGTTCGTAAACTCCGCAACTCATACAGGCTAGAATTCCGGTACTGATACCCCAACTACCTCCCAAACTGATTTCTATAATCCAGTTGGATAAAGCGCCAAGTATTAAAAAAGGTATGATGCTGAAGATTGAAGCATAGAAAGCATTTTGTGATTCTCTTGCTTGACGGGTTTTTTCAAATTCAGTTTCACTGGTATACATAAATCGCTCTGCAAAATTAAACCAGCGATTTAGCTGTTTTGTTACCCATTCGCTAAGCGGGGAAAATCCAAGATACAGTGCCAAAGACCATAAGGTTGCTCCAGCAATGGCTATTGTGTCTATATCGAAGCTGAAAGGAAATATATCAGTTAACATAGTTTGCCGTCGTTACTATAAATTCTTAAATTGATTTGCAAGCTTTATATTGTCGCGCTTGAATAATCCTTTTATATGTAATTTAATGTAAAATTTTACCGCATTTGTGGCAATCGCCAAAATTTATCTTCGCGGCTTGCAGTAATGGTAACGGTATTATATCGCTAATTTTCGATACAAACTATTTGCCTGTCTCTTCACTATTTGTATGTATGGGAAAGTTGATTATAGGGAACTTTATTACTGGTAATTGATACTTATTTATAGGTTCGTTTGGATCGATATTGGATATACGCCTTCAATACATAAATTTCATCGAACGCAAAACAATAATATCTTTTCGTTAATGAAGCCTAACCTATACCAAAAATTTTTAAGTATTATCACAGCTTATTTATTGTTTTTATTAATGCTCGCTAATTAAAATTTGAGCATTTTTACTGAAGTCAATTATATCTAAAAAACTTTCAAAAAAACATAAAAATTGCTACTTGACATTCCTATATCCTTAAGTAGGATAAAGCTATATATTCGTGTGCATATACAGATTCTACAGTTTAAAACTAATTTAAAACTAAATTAATAGTAGTTTTGAATTTAACCGCAATATAAATATTATCTAAGTAAATTATAGTGTATCAAATTATGAATAAAAGATTACTTAATCTGAAAACTTTCTTGTTTATTTTTGTCTGTTTAACAATTATATTAACTAGCTCAAATACGGTAAAAGCTCACTTAACAAACTCTACACTTATAGCTAGAAATAACGTTTGGGCATCAGCTTCTTTCCCCGTCGAACGTTTTCAAGCTTACACATCCCCTTTCGGATATCGTCGCTCTCCCAGAGGTGGCCGTATGGAGTTTCACAACGGTTTAGATATTGCCGCACCTCAAGGTAGCTACATTCGCAATTGGTGGAAAGGTACAGTGATTAAAGTAGGCGATCGCGGTGCTTGCGGTACCCATATCATCGTTCAATCAGGTAACTGGAAGCACAGCTACTGTCATATGAAAGGAAGAGTACAAAAAATTAACGGTCGTCTTTATATGGTTGACCGTACAGGTGGCATTAAAATCGCTAAAGGTCAACAAATACCAGCAGGTGCTAGAATAGGACGCATCGGAATGACAGGACGCACTACAGGTCCTCATCTTCACTGGGTACTCAGATACGGCAAGAATTATGTTGACCCAGCCAAGGTTCTTAGAGCAATGTATTCCAAGCAGCAAGCTACCAACAGATCCAATATCAATATTACAGGTTCTCAACGCGATCAAATCAAACTTGAAGAATCTAAATTAATCCGCCAACAATAATTTAGTTAGGAGTTAGGAGTTAGGAGTTAGGAGTTAGGAATTATGAGTTAGGAGTTAGGAGTTAGGAGTTAGGAGTTAGGAGTTTGTATTTCTCACCTATAAAGAATGAATAATTATAAAAACCCGGTTTTTTGAAAAAACCGGGTTTCTGATTTATTAGATTTACTCGGGTGTTGTAAGGAGCAACGCATCATCATTGCCCACTAACAACTAACAACTAACCACTAACCACTAACAACTAACTTCCCTTCCGGCAATTTCGTATATTCAGAAACTATTTCACGAAACTGTTCGCCTTCTATGGTTTCTTGTTCGATTAGTAAGTCAACAAGACGATCTAATAAGGCGCGGTTTTCTCGCATAATTTGACGGGCTTCTTGATAGCACGAAAGAGCAATTTCTCTCACTTTTTTATCAATTTGGGTTGCCATGTCTTCGGAATATTCGTTGCGATTTCCCCAATCACCACCCAAAAATACGTCCCGATTCTGACTTTCTAAGGCTACTAATCCTAAATTAGACATCCCAAACATTGTGACCATTTTTCTAGCTAGATTTGTCACCTGCTTCAAATCGTTGCTAGCACCACCCGTAATTTCTTTATCGCCAAACACTTCGGCTTCTGATGCTCTTCCACCCAATGTCATGGTAATATTATCCTTGAGCCAAGCTTTACTATATAAGCCGCTATCAATTATTTCTTCATTAGGTGTTTGCTGGGAAAAACCACCAACTCCACCAGAACGAGGAATAATTGTCACTTTATTCAACGGATCTGCATTTTTCAAAAGTGTAGCTAGTAAAGCGTGTCCAACCTCGTGATAAGCAATTAACCGCTTTTTCTTACTATCCAACAGCGGATTTAAAGTTAAGCCAATGGTTAATCTATCAATTGCATCGTCAATCTCGATCTGAGTAATTGATTCCTTACGTCTTCTTGCAGTTAAAATCGCTGCTTCATTTAGAAGATTAGCTAAATCTGCTCCTGTAAAACCCGGAGTGCGACGAGCTACAACTTCCAAAGAAACTGAAGGATCTACTTTCTTATTGCGAGCATGAACTTGTAAAATTGACAAACGTCCTTTTCGATCCGGTGCATCAACTATCACCTGTCTATCAAAACGTCCGGGACGTAAAAGCGCTGCATCCAGTACATCTGGGCGGTTTGTCGCTGCAATAATGATGATACCATTGTTACCTTCAAAACCATCCATCTCCGTAAGTAGCTGGTTTAAGGTTTGCTCGCGCTCGTCATTACCACCGCCGATACCCGCTCCCCTTTGTCTTCCTACAGCGTCTATTTCATCAATAAATATCAAACAAGGAGCGTTTTCTTTCGCTTTCTTAAATAAATCCCTGACTCGTGAAGCACCAACACCCACGAACATCTCTACAAATTCCGAACCAGATATACTAAAGAAAGGTACTCCCGCTTCCCCTGCGATCGCCTTTGCAAGTAAAGTTTTACCAGTACCCGGAGGACCAACTAATAATACACCTTTAGGAATCCTTGCGCCAACAGCAGTAAATTTCTCCGGCTGCTTGAGGAAAGTCACAACTTCACCAAGTTCCTCCTTGGCTTCTTCTATCCCCGCCACATCATCAAACATAATCCCAGTTTTAGCTTCGATCTGAAAACGAGCTTTGGATTTACCAAAATTCATCGCTTGAGAAGAAGCATTGGTTGTACGACGCAAAAACAGCAGCATCAAAGCAACCAAAGGCAAAATCCACATTAAATTGAATAACAAAGAAACAGCTACCCTGCTATTCTCAGAATTTATTTCCCCAAATTCAACTTTATTGTCTACTAGTTCATTAATTAATTCGCGATTGTCATCGAGAAGCTTAACTTGGATGGCTTTTTCTGGATCTGTTTCGGCTAAATATACCTTAGCTATTCTTTCAGTTTCATCAAGCTCTACTCGCTTTACTTCACCCTGCTCAATCTTAGTCAGCAAATCGCCATAAGTAAATTCATTATCCTGCTTCTCCTGCGCCAAGGCTTGCGCTCCACCCAAAGCCCCAGACAACAGTAAACTAGCTGATAGTAAACCACTAAAAACTTTACTTTTGAGAGCCGAATGTTTAGTTAACGCCTTTTTGTCAAAATTTATCATAGATAGTTACCCTTTGTCTGTTGCCGCATACGGTGGGGTTAATTTTAATTATGGTCTTCAACAATGCCGATCTTATTTATTCTCAATAATAAAAGTGTAGCTTCTACAAAAAAATACGTTTCCCTTTTTTTTCATCCGATTGCTAACTTTTCAGGACGCATACTTCAAAAAACTATAATCGACACATCTTATAGTAACCATTTTTACGCATAAATGACCTCTAATTATCGCTTGCTATATCATCTAACTGTCATAAAAACAACTATTTGACACTATAAATCATTAATCGCTACAATAATCATAGTCGTAATGACTTCATGTTAATTATAGCAAAAAAGTTTTTAGTTAATTAGTTAATTAGTTAAATAAAGTAGGAGTGTTACTTAAACATGGTGAAGATAGTTGGAATTGCTGGGAGTTTAAGAGTTGAATCTTATACTCATCAAGCATTAGCGATCGCAGCGCAAAGAGTAGAAGCTTTGGGTGCCGAGGTAGAAATTTTAGATTTAAGGCAGATGAAATTACCGTTTTGTGATGGAGGGGATGAATATCCGGAATATCCAGAGGTGAAGAAATTGCAGGAGACGGTGAAAAAGGCTGACGGGTTGATATTAGCGACACCAGAATATCATGGTGGCATGAGTGGAGTGTTGAAGAATGCCTTAGATTTAATGAGCTTTGAAGAATTGTCAGATAAAGTAGTGGGAAACATCAGTATTTTAGGCGGGCAATCGAATAGTAACTCTTTAAATCAAATGCGTATTGTCATGCGCTGGGTACACGCTTGGGTAATTCCCGAACAAATTGCCATTGGGCAAGCTTGGAAAGTTTTCGATAAAGAAGGTAAACTTTTAGACGAAAAATTGTCTCAACGTTTAGATAAATTTGCCCATAGTTTGGTTGAGAATACGAAAAAACTTCGTGGTAATGGGTAATTGGGGATTGGGGATTGGGCATGGGGGATTGGGGATTGGGAATAGGGAAGAGTGGGAGCAGCCATAACTCCTAATTCCTAACTCCTAATTCCTAATTCCGGTGGTACTAACTCTCAAATTAACCAATTCTCTAAAATAGAAGAACCAATAGCTGTTAATTTAATTAATATGAATATTGCTTTTGAATTAGACCTTGATAATATCAACTTGACTGACGAGCAGTTTTTTCAACTTTGTTTGAATAACCCAGACATGAGATTTGAGCGCACTGCTTCGGGAAGACTTATTATAATGCCACCAACGGGAAGTATTACTAGCGATAAAAATGCTGATTTAACTTGTCAATTAAGAAATTGGAATCGGAAATATAAATTGGGGAAAACCTTTGATTCTTCTGGTGGTTTCAAACTTCCTAATGGTGCAGAGCGATCTCCGGATGCATCTTGGGTGAAAATAGAAAGATGGGATGCTTTGAGTGAAGAAGAGCAAGAAAGATTTGCTCCCCTATGTCCGGATTTTGTGGTTGAATTAATGTCTCCTAGCGACACCTTAGAGAAAACCAGAGCCAAAATGAAGGAATATATGGAAAATGGTGCTTCCTTGGGATGGTTAATTAACCGCAAGCAGAAGCAGATAGAAATTTATCGTCTTAACAAAGAAGTTGAAATTTTAGAATCACCACAAACTGTTTCCGGAGAAGATGTTTTACCAGGGTTTGTTTTGGATTTAGCAGAAATTTGGTAATTAAGAATAGTTAGGAGTTAGGAGTGAGGAGTTATGAGTTAAATAATTTTATTATCTTCCCCCTCTACGCCCTCTTCCTCCTCTCCCCCCTCTTCTTTTACCTGACTTCCTTATCAACTCCAGCGGTTAAAACTTCACATCCATCTTCGGTGACTAAAACATCATCTTCGATACGAATACCAATTCCCATCCATTTTTGATCGACTTGGGGTTGTTCTTCTGCGGGTTTGGCTCCTGGTACAATATAAATTCCGGGTTCTACTGTTAAAACTTGTCCTGGTTGGAGAATTAAGGGGTTATCTTTACCATGCTGGTAAACTCCGACATCGTGGACATCTAAACCCAACCAATGTCCGGTACGATGCATATAATAAGGTTTGTATTTTTCTTCTTCGATTAATTTATCAACTTCACCTTTAAGGATGCCTAATTCAACCATTCCTTCCACAAGTACCCGTAATGCGGTATCATGAATTGAATTGTAGGCGTTTCCTGGTTTTACTTGGGCGATCGCCTGTTTTTGTGCTGATAAAACTAATTCGTATAATATCTTTTGTTCGTCAGTGAATTTTCCTCCTACGGGGAAGGTGCGGGTGATATCGGAGTTGTAATAATCGTAGGAGCAACCGGCATCAATTAACAGTAAATCTCCATCTTGCATTTGACGGTTGTTTTCGATGTAGTGGAGAATGCAGGAATTTGCACCAGATGCGACAATGGAAGGATATGCTGGCCCTAATGCACCATGCTTTCGGAAAATACGCTCCATCTCTGCTTGGATTTCGTATTCGTACACTCCGGGTTTTGCCATTTCCCGAGCTACATTGTGAGCTTCTACTGCAATATCGGCAGCTTTTCGCATTAACGTTAATTCGGAATCGCTTTTAACTAAACGCATTCCATGTAAAATTGTACAGGTATCTTGAATTCCTGTGGGGCCAGTACCGCGTTTTGGATAAGTGCGTAATAATTTTTGGTAGTGGGTGAGAACAGTTTCGTTGAAGGATTTATCTCTTCCCAATCGATAATAAATCTTATCTGCGTCGATTAAATATTGGGGTAATTTTTCATTTAATTCGTTGATGGGATATGCTTCGTCAGCACCATACTTTTCTTTGGCTGCATCAACTCCGGTGACATAACCACTCCAAATTTCTTTAGTAATATCCTTTGGTTGTACGAATAAGATAAACTTGTGTTCATCGTGGTGGGGAGCTAAAACCGCTACAGCTTCCGCTTCATTTAAACCAGTTAGATAGAAAAAATCGCTATCTTGCCGGTAAGCATATTCTACATCATTATGCATCACCGCCATAGGGGCACTGCGAAAAATTGCCGTACCCTTACCGATTTTTGACATTAATGCATCCCGTCGCTGCCGATACTCTATTTGCATAGTTTTTTGATATTGCCTTTTTTAGTCATTCCTATTTCTCCAAGATAATACTATTTTAAATTTCGACAACGGATGCTTTTGTGTTTCGACAACGGATGCTTTTGCGTGAGGATTTTGTTCGTTTTCGCCGAAATTGCAGGGAGACGTAGCAGTGCTACCTCTCTACAAACTCTCTTTAACCTCTTTCCTCAGCGCTCTCCGCACGCCACTTGCTTCAAGTCGGGAAACCCGCCCAACGCAGTGGCTTGTCTCTGCGGTTTTATAATCCATAATCTTCTGCCAGGAAGGAAGTAATTTACAAAAAGCCCCCCTTAGAAAAGGGGGGTTGGTGAGTCTACTCCCGTGGGTCGTCATCCCTCCGTTGAGGGAAGTAGCGAACCCGAAGGGGGGGATCTAATTTTTTTCGTTATTAATTATTTCTATTCCCAGTTTTCTTTTTCAATAAACTACCAAACCCTAGCGCTAGAGTTGTTCCCAAAATTGTAGTGGGCTCGGGTACGGGTTGAGGTACATCTATTTTTTGTTCTGTAAACGTTACCGAACCTGTTGCACCAGTTCCGGTTGTGGGAGAATAGGTAAAGTATGATTCGGAAATATCGGTTAATCCTGGAACGAAGGAAAAATCTAGTTGAATATTACCAGCAGTTGCCTTATTAACGTTGAAGCTTAATCCCATCAGGTTATTTCCGTCAAAAGCAACTTCGGGTATACCATCTGCTTGGGTAAAAGTACTGTCGAGGAAATTTAATTTAAAATTGGAAACCTCTATGTATTCTGGAATGAAAAAATCTCCCGTTCCGGTTACTAATGATTCATCGTAGCTAAAAGAACCTTGAAATTTTTCTCCATCTAATGCACCAGAATCAACTTCACCGTTAAATTTGAAATCTACAGCTTCTGCTGGGCGTGCGTCAATTATAGCTATGCTGAGAATTAAGCTTGAGATTGTTAGAGCGATTTGTTGTAAATTGTTTTTCATGGTTCTTTATTTAAATTAAATGTTGAGTTGAATTGATTTTTATTTTTGGAAATTTGAAAGATTGTGTAGTTAAATATTTTGGGAATCCCCTCAATGCGATCAATTAAGGGGATTTAAAATTAACCAAAGGTCAAACTGTTGGGATTATCATTTACAAATGTTGCGGAAACATCTTGTAAAAATAGATACGGTCTAAAGATTGCACTACCATCTGTTCCATCTGCATCTATTTGTAATGAAGTTCCTCTGCTTCCGTAGGAGACTAATTGCACGTAACCGTCATCTATTGCGTTGGAACCATTGAATCCAATACTTTGTAGAACACCTTGGAGGTCAAGAGTATCGTTTAAGGGGTCGAAATCTGTAATTAAATCGCCAGCATCTACAATACTGGTATAAATTATCTGGTCTTGACCGTCGCCAGTAGTAATTCTATCTACTCCTTGGAAACCGGTGATGATGTCGTTGTTTTGAGTGCCAATTAATTTGTCACGACCTTGCGTACCAAAAATTTCGTTAACTCCACTACCTTTTACAGTAAAACTAACTGTATCTTGGTCGTCTTCAACAGGGTTGTTGTTGCCAGGAATAGAATCGGGATCCGCTTCGCTAACGGCTGTTACTTCAGCAGTGTTAGTAATAGTACCACCCTCAACTA
Organism: uncultured Rivularia sp.; assembly: GCA_964395005.1. Classification (GTDB taxonomy): domain Bacteria; phylum Cyanobacteriota; class Cyanobacteriia; order Cyanobacteriales; family Nostocaceae; genus Rivularia. The sequence continues at coordinate 4,886 of CAYMZW010000029.1, read as the reverse complement.
CATCGGCAGTTATAGTTAAAGTACGACTGAGATTATCCCTGAGATTCCCTACATTCCATATACCTGTACTGTTGTCATAAGTACCCTGTAAAGTAGACGCAGAGACAAAGCTCAGTTCCGAAGGTAATAGATCGGTTACTTGTATACTGCTAGCGATACCAGGTCCGTTGTTAGTAAGGGTAATATTAAAATTAATTTGGTCTCCTACTTCTGGATTGACATTATCTATTGTCTGAATCAATTCTAAGTCAGCAGAAGCAGGAATGATTGGACTGATAGTCTTAGTACTAATTAAGGAATTGTTGCTTGGATCTGCATCGGCTTCATTGCTGATAACTTCAGTTGTACTAACTAAGTTACCCGCAGCAAAGGGATTAACGACAACAGTAACCGTTGCTTCCTCACCTTGTGCAAGATTACCCACATTGGCAGTAATGGCATTATTGAAACTGTTGTAGAAACTAAATCCTTGGTCGGTGCTGGTACTGACAAGGTTAACCCCTGAAGGCAAATTCTCCGTTAAAATTATGCCCGTTGCATCACTCGAACTGTTGTTTGTAATCGCAAGGGTGTAAGTATAAGAATCTCCTAATGCTACAGCGTCTGTATTATCAGTACGGGTAACTTCTAAATCGGGCAGTTCGGGGAGTATATTTTCAACCGCAACGGTTAAAATATCAGCATCGTTAGTTGCATCGGGGTCAAAGGTATCACTCGTGACAAAGGCATTTGCAGTAATTGCTCCTTCAGTTACAGGAGCTGTAGCTATTATATCAATTGTAGTACTTTCACCATCAGCTAAGTCACCAAGGTCAAATTTAAGGACATTACCTGTTTTTTCTAATGGTGTAAAAGATAACGATGAAACAAAAGTTACTTCTTCCGGTAAAGTCTCAATTAAAGTGACATTCTTGGATTCAGCCGAGCCGTTGTTAGTAACATTTAAAGTGTAAGTAAAATATTCTCCTGCACCTAATGATTCAGTATTGATATTTTGGGTAACTAACAAGTCTGCTTGTTCAGAAATGTTTACCTTCCCTTGAGAATAACTAAATACAGGTGCATTATTTTCGTCCATGACCATTCCATAAATGAAATAATCGCCAGTGGCTACACCTTCAGTATTCCAGATAAAACTACTAATTCCGTCATTTTCAATGAGATTATCAGCAATTAAGATACCATCAAAGCCTTCGTTGTCGTCATCATAAAACAATTTTACTTCTGCATTGGAATCAGAGTCGAATGCTTCATAGTTAATAGTTACTTCTCTTCCTCCTATATCTTCGTTAGGGTCAATAATATTAATTTCTGGAATATCTGAAGCTTTAATCCCAGAATAATCAATATCACCTAGATTTGAATCATCTACAACTTCAATATCCCAAATTCCAGCAGTAGGATTAATTACCGCGACCGCACGAGTATCTGAATCTGTTAAGCTTTCAAAAATGGCAATATTATTCGCAGAAAAATCAGCTTCTTCAATGAAACTGCCATCAGGTTTTTTGATACGAACTTGAACATTTTCGTTAGAATTTGTCCAGTCAGCACTCAAAAGAATCCAAGGAGTGTCTGGTGAAACAATAAAGCTATTGGTAGGAGGTAAACCTGATGAAAGTAATTCTAGACGACCATCAAAGAAACCTTTAAAGCCCAAATTAACATCAATATCTATTCCAAAAACATTTTCTTGGAATGTTGACCAAACTGCTGCAAAGTCATTTGATAGATTGTTATCATTACTAAAATCTAAAACAAAATTACCGTTTGCGATATTTTTTCCACCTATGAGAGGAATAAAATTAGGAATATTGGCACTGGCCATTCCTCCCATATTAATGTTGAATGTGGTATCGGCTTTAAAACTATTTTGAGTTTGAATTAAATCATCAATAAGAGAGAAGTTTCCTTTAGTTTCGTAAAATTTCTTGTTCCAATTTAATGTATGGGTACCCTGAAAATTTGCTATTTTATCCGCTATGATAGAACCTTTTCCAGTTGCGCTGAGTTGCTCAGAACTAATTTTACCGTCAACATCTAAGCGAATTAAAGCTAAGGTACCCAAACCAGGTACATTATTAATTTGTGGCCCTAATGTTGCTCCGATTCCTCCACTAAATTCAATTGGATCTGGGTCGGAAGGTGCTAAATTATCTACAGAACCCTCAAAATTTTGAAAGAAAACTAAAGGATAAGAAGGAATAGGTAAATTAAGATTATCAACGTTAACAGAGACTTTATTAGCTTCTAAAGGGGGGATCGGTGTTTTAAAACCTAAACCTAGTTCTATATCAGGGATTCTTTGTTTGAAAGGAAATGTTAATTTTGTACTTCCCCCAACATCTTTGTTAATAGTATCGATATCTAATTTTACTTCACTAAGCCCCCATCCTTTTTTATTTTTGATGTCAGTTTCAACAACTAAAGACCCTACAATATCAGCCTTGTCATCTTTGATTTCAATAAAATTATTTCCGGATAAATCCGCTGTCACTTTGCTAAGAAAAGATTCTTTAAGAAAGGAATCTAGAGTGAACTTTCCTTGAAGTCTAAGCTTGTCTTCAGTTGCATTATATTCTAATGAAAGATTCGATGCTTCTACATCAAAAAGTTTGAAAAAAGAAAACTTAGGGTTAATAGGTAAAGATAATTTACCACTTGCACCTAACGATATACCACTTTGAGCAATGGAGATTGTATCAACACCAAGAGCAACAGAATCTACCGTAATATCACCAACATCTTCAGGTAGCACAAAGCTTGTACCTAATCCTATCCCGTTGCGATTAAGTGACAACTTATTAAAATCAACATCTAATCCTGCTAGCTTAAAATCTCCTCCTAGATTTTTTACATCGTCACTTAGGGAAGATGTAGTCGCTGAGCTGAAAGGAATTTCAAAATCTCCTCGAAATAACGGACTACTTACACCACCGATTTCGGAAAATACTGTTCCACCTTTAACAGTAAGCTTTTTGTCGTCGTATTCTGCTGTTGCGTTTTCAACTCGAAGCATTCGAGGGATACCGTCTGTTCGACCAATATAGATAGTACCTTGACCATCACAGTCGCCGTCGTCATCGGTATCTTCAAATTGACCACCAGCTAATTCAATATTTAAAGGGGTCGTATCTGCACAACTATCAGCTGTAACATCATAATTCCAAGCAGTTCCTTGATTATTGGTTGCTACTATCACCTCTAATTTATCAGAGTTGCCTTCAGGAATTTGAACCCTCCCAGTCTTGCTGCCTCCGACAAAACCTGTTTGAAGGATATTTTTGCCTTCATATCGGATAATAAAATTATCTGGAATAAAGAAATGCTGGTAGCGATACTCAGCAAAACCACCACCATTAGATTTCAAAGTAATAGTTTTTTGGCTTCCTTCAAAACCACCAGCATCAGAAACGGATGATTTTTCAATCTCAATCACCTGCCCATCTAAGGTTATCGTTCCTTTATCATCTTCAAGTTTTAGTTGTTGGATTTGGCTATAATCGACATTTTCTTCCCGTAATAACGTTGAAAAAATAGCACCTTCATCACCAGGAGCGTCGTTATCATTAATTTGATTATCTACAAAATGTCCTATTTCTTCTACAAGAACATTAGCAATACTTTCTGGATTTATTGAATCTTGTGTAATAAACTCACGAGATAGATAGATTATATTGGTATCAATAGAATATGCACTATCAGCACCAAGAATCTCTTCTCCAGAACGAATTTCAATTTCGGGAAGCTCTTCAAAATTTTCTTCCACCCACTGTTGACGCAGTTTTACTACTCTTTCAAAGTTGAATGACTCACCAAAAGCCAAATTCATCTTGCTTAGAAATTTTTCATCTTTAGCAAAACTCGTAAGTATAATCTGTGCTAAAAAAGTAGAATCTTTAATTATTTGTTCTACTACACTGTTTTCATCTCTAGAGTCAGTTTCAAAATTCATACTTTGTATTCCTTTATTAGATAGATATTCGTTTCTGTTGTTAATAGGAATTAAAGCCCAGGAAAAAGAAGAGCTAATTCCCTTTATTGACATAGAATTTATTGACACTCATTTAAAACAAAGCATCACTTTTAGCTTTTCGCTGTAGATATAAGTTGTAGAAAGCTTGGAATGTTTTTTCTCTGCCCGTAATAATAACTATAAGCGCGTTTTTTCGGATACGCCAGTTTTGCTACTAGCATTTACATAAACATCAAAATAGTTTCTTCTATTCAAAATTACGTAAAATCCATTACAGCAATAATTCCAAGGCAAAAAATTACCCTGAGTTAGTATAAAAATTTATAAAGAAACGAATTTTTTCATCGTATTTTAATGTAAAAACACTTGCGTATTTTTAGATAAGCGTTTATTTAATATGGGTTAAAAAAATAAGCTGGCTTAAAATCTTCACGTCGCTAACCAAGTAATTGTCAACGTGATTCATCTACAGTAGTTAAGTAGGTAGGCACAAATAAAAGTAACGGGGCGTAACCAAATGTAAATTAGCCGAACCCTTGAGATTGCTGTCTCCCTCCGGGAGAGGCTCCGCTAACGCTTCATTCCATTTACGTGCATTGCCAATCTGGCAACATTTTTATCAATAAATCAATTTAAATAGTTAGTATTTTATCTGGGTGTTAAAGATTTCAGTCTACTTTTATATTTTCAAGTATAAAATCATTTTACATATATAAATGCAATCAAATAATCATAAAAACAATCGCTTAGATGCACTACTTGCTCTACGCGGTTTTGCTTGTCTAATGGTAGTCACAATCCATTGCGCTCCACCGAGAAAATCAATAATTTACGGCAATGTTGACTTGAGTTGGCTGATGTTTAGTCATGGTGCGATCGCCGTTTGGATTTTGTTTGTTTTATCGGGTTA
>CAYMZW010000028.1:0-29093 GCA_964395005.1 uncultured Rivularia sp. | reverse complement strand
TCTTCAGCAGAAACGTCAGTAAACAATGCAGAATTATTAGCAGATTTCATTTTTGTTACTCCAGAATTGTTGATAGAAAAGTACGAATGCAGGTATTAATCTTGTTCGTTAAAAACGGCTTAAACGATTTGCCATTCCTAGCAACCAATTTAACTGTCCTGTTGTTCCACCACGCTGGTAAGCAAGCCTTTGACCATTACCAACAAAACGTCTAGCAGCAGGAACATATCCAATTGCAGATGGTCTTTGAAGAATTAGTGAGTTTATATATCTTAAAGTATCACTACCACCGTTAATAGTTACTGCTTCTTCGCTAGACACTTCGGTGAAGATTTGATTGTTTTCAATTGCTTTCATGATTTTCTCCTGAGTTCAAATTAATTGAATAAGGACGATTGATATAACTTGTTTTTTGTTTTCTCAACCGCTCCTTATATTTATTAGATTACAGAGATTGACTATGTAATTGTTTGATTTTTCTACAAACTTGGATGCTAGATTTATTGGAAGTGATTTGTTGATTTTTATAAGCTACATTGTAGAAAAATATAATTGTCGATCAAAAAATTAGGGATGCATTATTGCATCCCTAAAAAGATTTAAAAAGGTTAAATTCTCTTGATTGACTCAGTTACTAATCATCTCGCTTTATTAATAGCGGTAATATTCTCCCGGTATATATTTTCGTCGTGGTTGATTTTGATTCTTAGTATTTGTGTCATTACCCTTGCAAGGGTTAAACCTGCAATAAGCACTTGAACCATGATTCGCAAATCCAGCAGCACCAACTCCAATATTAATATAAGGCTGCGCCTTTTGTACTACACCACTAACACCAGTAGGAATTTTACGTGTAGGCACCTTTGGTTTAGAAATACTTCTCTGAATTTGCTTACCTATTACTCTCCAGGGCTTTGCTTGTGCAGAAGGTGCTTTAACAGTAAAGGTAGTCATTACAATTGTTGCACCAAACAAAATAGCTGAAAAACGTTTATTTAACATTTGAAATTTACCTCGTTTCAAACCTGATAATTATTAGATTAAATAAATTCACCATGTAATTGTTTTCATTTTCTACAAAGTTAGATAAAAGGTTTTGTTGAAATAATTTATTGATTTTTGCAAGCCAGATTGTAGAAAACTATAATTATCAGTTAAAAAAATAAGGGACGCAATAATAAAGCATCCCTAAGAAAAGTTTTTATTTAATTTGGCAGACATTATATGTCAAACCCTGTTTTAATTAGAGGTTAAACAAAAGTCAACCATTAAGTTCAAACTACCAATCAAACATTTACATCTATCTCTTCTCCATCTGTTTCCGAATTATCTCCATCTATATTCTTCATTACCAAGCATGAAACAAGTCCTAAAGTTCCTTTTCCAGCTTTTTTAAGACCTTGTTCTATCAATTCATCATCTTGTGAAACCATACCTACAATTGCTTGACCTCCTCCCCATGCAATTCGACTAGATTGTTTGATTACACTAAATCCAACATCTCCAACAAAATTAGTCGCAACTTTGAATAAACTCATTGTTCTGCATCTCCTTTTTGTAAGTCTAAGTTATTGTTGATTTTAAGTTTTATGTCACTCTAATACGGTTTATTTAATTTTCTTTCAATTTTATATATAGGTCATATTACCTCATAAAAAAAGCTACAAAGATTAACTTAAGGAGTATTTTTTATTCATTCAACCGTTCCTTATATTTATTAGATTACAGATAGTCACTATATAATTGTTTGATTTTTCTACAAACTTGGATACAAGATTTATTTGAAGTGATTTATTGGTTTTTGCAAACCACATTGTAGAAAACTGCAATTGTTCGTTAAAAAAATAAGGAAGCAATACTTTTGCATCCTTAAATTAAAATTGAAACTTATGATATTGTCATGATTACTGATTAGTACGTGAAGTGACAACACTCAACTAAGTAGGTTGGCGGAAATAAACCAAACTATGTAAGGGGATGTAAATTTAACTCAAAAAGCTTATTTAGCTGGAATTCAACCTTATTTACAAAACTAAATATAGTTATGTTTTTTTGAGCCGACTTACTTACTGCATTCAAATTTGTTCATAACATCACACACCCTACCGACTATTCACAACTATTTGTTACAGGTATAGCAAAATTTAATTTGATTCATTTTGCTGGAGTGAAATTTCGGTAATATTCTCTACACTCTCAACCGAAGTAATATTCAAACTAGATTTAGAAGCTGCTTTATTAGCCTCAACTATATCAGTTATTGCTTGAACAAAATGAGATTGAGTAACAAGTTTTTGTTCGTCTGGTCTAAATTCAGATGCTGCTGCAATTACGGCTTGTAAAACTGCATTTTTGATATCTCTTCCGGAAACTCCATCAAATTTATATGCTAATTCTGCAAAATTAACCGAGCTATCTAATGGTAGCTGATGGGGAATTTGAGCTTTCCAAATTTGAGTCCGAGCAGCTTCATCCGGTAGTTCAAACTGAAGTTTCCATCGGATTCTACTGATAAATGCAGGGTCGTAATTCTGAATTAAATTAGTTGCAAAAATCACTATTCCATTATATGAAGATAGTTGCATCAGCATAACGCTGCGGGTTAAATTAACTGCTGTATCGGTCGCTTGTGTAACATTTTCCAATCTTTTTCCTAAAAAAGAATCAGCTTCATCGAAGAATAATACTGCGTCATTTTCGGCTGCATATTCAAAAGCTCTAACAATGTTTTTAGGTGTTTCACCTACATATTTAGACTCAATCAGATGATATGGAACCGCTAGCAGCTTTTTATTAATAGCACGAGCAAATACTTCAGCAGTAATTGTTTTCCCCGTACCAGGTAAACCAGAATAATTTATGGTATGAGCTTTATCTAACTTGTGCTTTTTTGCCATACCCCAAGTATTGTCAATTAATTTTTTATTTTTGATTCCTCCCAAAATCAAATCAAATTGACGTTTAACATTTGCAGGGAGTATGACATCTTCTAGAGAATATTTAGGTTCGCGGAGATATTGAGATAAGTCTATTTCCGAGCTAGATTTTGCTTCAGGTTTATTGATATCTTGATTTTGATTGTAGCCATTTTTTTCTATTAGTGTTTTTTCGCTTGTAACCGATTCTCTGAGAACATATCCTAATTGGTCAAGACGTGGCATATAAAATCTCCTTGATTTGTTTACAATTTTGAATTAGTCTATTTGAACGATTAGAGTATTGAAAGACATTTTTTGCTTCATACTTGCGTATTTATCTAGAGTTTGATTCACTGCTGTTACCGCATTTACAAAAGGCTTAAAAGGACTTTCTTCAAAAAAAGATGGTGCATTGGGTGGAGCTATGAAACTGTCAAAAAGTGGAGTAAATAATTTTTCAGCAGTATGACACCACCTACGATATTCGGCATCTCTTAATTCATTATCAAGTACATAGATTCTTTCAAGCTTGGTATAAGATTTTGATTGTCGTATTTCCAAGTCATTTTTATCAATACTTGGCAATTTGTAGGAAACTTCTTCACGCCTTAAATTGTTGTTCCATAGCCATATTTTTAAATATTGATAATCGCAATCAATTTTATGACTGAGATAAAACAATTTTTTGACTATTAAATCATCAAAAAACGTTTTTTGTTTTTCGTGAATAGCAGATTCACCGTTTTTTAAGCGTACTCCAGGCACTCCTAACAATTCTATTCTTCTTAGATTGGATTCATGAATATCGGATTCAAATCCTATCTCTAAATAAATTCTTTCTGCTTCTGTACGAGTATAATTTTGATGTTCGCGTGGCATATTAAACCTCCAAGGTGAGAATACAAAGTGATTAATTTTCTAATGTCAATACTTGAGCTTCACTACGTCGAGTAGCTAAAGGTGAATTTTGCGGAGCTTGTTTTACTATGAATACTTTTGATGGTTTAGTATTGTGATAAACCGGGTCCCAAATTTCCATGATGGTTTCTCCTAATTTTGCACCAGCATAGAAAATGACATAGAAAATACTGGCTGCACCAAAAGCTGCATACAAAGCACTAGCAATTACTGTATTCCAAATTTTTTCTAGTGCATTAATAAGAGATTCGATAAACCATCTACATACTTCCCCTAACCAATTAATCATTTGGTCTATTAAACAGCCTACTTGACTACCAAGCCATGTAAAAAATCCCATTTATTCCCTCCGAAATAAGCTATCAACTATAAACTAAGTGTTGCGACAATTGGCTCATCCTGCATTTTTGGCAATTGAATATCTTCCTGATTTTCTGTTGGTTGTAATTTGATAATACGCGAACCTGCTGATAAATTATTTGGATTGTAGAAAGAAACAAAAATATCTAATCCATACTTAAAAACTGCTATCAACCATTCATTTTCATAGCCTAACTGTTGACGTAGATAATATTCTATTTCTTGCCAATTATCTTGTATAAATTGAGCAACTAAGGCTAAAAAATACTTAGTGGCTTCACTCAAATAGCTAAAAATAGCTTTTGCAGCCGAGACAAATCCTTGCCATAGATTAGCAAAGTTTTTTGATAAAGCTTCAATAATTGCACTAACACCGTAACCAACAGCAGCACCAGCAACAAATCCGACAGCAGCCTGTATTAAAATATTCCAAACCATTTTGATTCACTCATATATTTCGTGTCTAAAATTGATAAAGATTTTATTTAATAGTTAGGTTGAACAATTCCACCCAACTATTAAAACTATTAATCAAACATCAACATTGATATCTTCTCATCTGTTTCCGAATCATCCTCATCTATATTCTTGATTTGAGATTTTTACCAAATGAGAGGTTTTTTTGCATAAACTTTAGTTTCATTAAGAAGCTATTACAATCGAATCTTCAGGTATACGGTAATATGTTTTGTTTCCTACTCGTATATCGTAACTTGTTCCATTCCAGTACGTTATAATTCCACAGTAGTTGTATGTGGTAGGTGGATAACCTTGACTGTAGGCAAAATGTACTATTGTTCCATTAGGAATAACCATTATTTACCTCTTAGAAAGACTGAAAACAAGAATTTGATGAAGGTTTTTGTTAATTCATCGTTCCTTATATTTATTAGATTACAGATACTCACTATTTAATTGTTTGATTTTTCTACAAACCTGGATGCAAGATTTATTTGAAGTGATTTGTTGATTTTTGCAACTGACATTGTAGAAAACTACAATTGTCAGTCAAAAAAGAAGGGATGCGACTATAAAGCATCCCCAAACAAGATTAAAAAAAGTTAAATTCTAAGAATTAGAGAAAGTAAAAGTTTAGTATACTAGAATTGAGTTTTAATTGATGAACCATAATATTACCGCAACGAATTATAAGCATAATCTTTTCGCGACAATTTTATGGTTCAAATTATAGTTCAGTTTAGCTATTTAGGGAATTGATTAATAGTGTCTTCGCGACTTTCTTCCCACTGTTAATAGAAAGATACCACCGAAAAACATCATCCCAACCAAAATCAAAGCTCCAGTATCACCAACAGAAAATGGAAAAAGCATACCAGCCAGGAAAAGCGAAAAAATTCCACATACACAATTTAATTGTTTCATATATTATTCACACCGTTCGCTTGTCTTGTTGTAATATTCTCCAAACTTGCAAGTACCATCAAGTAACCTTTGATGTCTTAAATCCTGGAGGTATTCTTTAGTGTCTTCGTTGAATTCTTTAGATTCTTGCAAATGTTTTCTGTTTTGTTGTTGTGTGTAAGATGATGTTGGATCTTGATAAACAGGTTCGGAAGGTGCTATCGGTGCTTGATACACAGGTTGGGAAGGTATTACAGGTTGATAACTTCCTCCCGATGAGCTTCTTTCTTCTTCTGACGAACAACTTGCATTTGAGTAAATCAAAGTTAAGCTGATGATAATACTAAAATATTTATTCATTTTCACCTCTTCAAAAGACTAAAAATAAAAACTTGATGAACGTTTTTTATTCATCGTTCCTTATATTTATTAGATTACAGAGGTTAACTATTTAATTGTTTAATTTTTCTACAAGCTTGAATACAACATTTGTTTAAAGCAATTTACTGATTTTGACAAACGACATTGTAGAAAACTATAATCAATCAAAAAAAATATGCAATAAAAACGCATCCTGATATGTTCGTAGTTGCGCTTTAGCGCTAAATATGCTTGGCGCTAAAGCGCAACTACGAACCTAAAAAATACATTTAATTGTAACTACTAACATTCCCGACTCAACACAAGCTGTCCATTAGGTAATTTATAAACACCTTGCGGTTCTACAACTGGATCGCCTATTTTCCAACTCTGACGATTAGAAGCTGGTGCTTTTTCGGAATTACTCGGTATAGGACGTATCGAACCCGTGGAATAATTAGAAAGTGGTGCATCGCTGGGATTTTGAGGTAAACCACCGGAACCTGTAATCAAGAAAGTGCCGTTCTGCTCGTTGCTGCGGACAATGCAACTATTAGCAATGATGGTGTTGGTGTCGATTTGATTGTCTGGTAAATCGCTGAGGTTGTTGCGGATACTGCTATCATCTGGATCGGTAAGATTAAGATTTCCTGGAACTCCTAATTCGGAACTGGCTGTAATATCACTTTTATCTGTTTGTCGATCGCGGGGTTCAATACCAAAGATTCCTTGGGAGAGAATTTCTACATTTCCACCAGTACCGCTAAAAGCATTAGCAGTGATGTCGCTGTTTTCTTGGGAGGGAGCGACGATGAATTTAGAGTTTATGTTAATATTACCGCCGTCGCCACCTTGTTGAGCAGTACCGGCGTTGGTGGAGATTTCAGCACCGTGACGCATGAGGAGTAAGTCGCTGGTGAGGTTGATGTTGCCGCCGTTGCCGGATGTAGAGTTGGCATCGAGTTTACCTTGGTTATCCAAGATAATTTGAGGTGAGTTAACTTCGATATCACCTGTGTTTCCCAAGCTGGAAGAATTAACAAACAAGCCACTGTTAGTACCAATAATTGGAACGTAATCAGGAAACTGAACTAGTCGATTGTCATAATTAGGGTCGCTACCACTAATAGTTGTTTTCTCACTAGCATTAACAATAATCTTACCTGCACTTCCATTGCCTGACGTAATCGCAACCATTTGTCCTCCGTTGAGTGCTTCAAAAATGTCTGTATTAACAGTCACGTTGCCACCTTGATCGTCAGTTTTAGTGCGTGCATTTATAAGAGCGCCATCTCTTAATGAGAAAGAACCAGAATCGATAGTAATATTACCTGCATTGCCAACTGTCCCCGTATCTGCAACGCTATAAATCCCACTATAAAAACCGTTTTTCTCACCAGCAATATCGACCGATCCACTAACTTTTACCTGAACATTGCCAGCATTTCCTTTACCTGGCGGTTGGGTATCAGATGCACCACGAGTAAGAGTTAACAATTGAGCGCCATCAGTAAGGGATAGAGTTGCAGCATTAATATCAATATTGCCACCGTGACCTTCACCTCCTGCTTCTACTGTGCTGAAAATTTTAGCATCTGTAAGGGAAACAGTATCTGTTGCTGTTACTTTCACGTTTCCTGCATCCCCAATTCCGAAAGTTGAAGCTCGAAGTAGAGCACCATCCGTGAGTGAGAAAGAACCAGAATCAATAGTAATATTACCCCCATCCCCTTTTGTCCCTGTTTCCACAGAGCTAAAAACCGCACTAGGAATACCGTTTTTCTCTCCAGCGATATCAACCGATCCAGTAACTTTCACATTCACGTTGCCAGCATCCCCTTGTCCTGCACTTTGGGTATTGGATGCTTCATCAGTACTAGTTTGCAGTTGAGCGCCATCAGTAAGTGAAAGCGTTGCTGCATTAATATCGATATTGCCACCTTGACCAACACCCCCTGCTTCCACTGTGCTGAAAATATAAGCGCCTGCAAGAGAAACACCATCTGTTGCTGTTACTTTCACATTGCCAGCATTCCCTTTTCCATAAGTTGAGGTTTCAAGTTCAGCACCATTATTAAGTAAAAGGGTTGTCGTATTGATATCAATATTGCCCCCCTGACCGTCACCTCCTGCTTCCACAGTGCTGATAATTTCAGCATCTGCAAGGGAAACAGTATCTAACGTTGTCACCTTTACATTCCCTGCATTACCTTTTCCGTAAGTTGAGGTTTCAAGTTTGGCATCCTTCATTAATAAAGATCCAGTTTTAATATTAATATCACCTCCGATACGTTTTCCTGTAAATTCTGGCGTTGATACTATTAAAGGATTCACCCGGCTGGATACTTGCCTAGTACGGTCGTTGCTTCCAACTCCATCAAAAGAAATTAGATTACCAGCTTCAATGTCAATACTTCCTGCATTGCCTTGTCCAAAAGTGTCAGATGAAATTGTAGAACTCCCAGTTACAAATACAGAGTCATAAGCTTTGATTTGAATATTGCCAGAACTACCTTTCCCTATAGAATTTGTAATTATTGCGCTGTTAGCAAAGGAAATTTCTTGTGCCTCAATGCTAACATTAGCTCCGTTTCCTCCATCTGAAGAAGCAACGATACTGGTTATTCCACCGTTAGTTAATGAAACTTTATCTTTGGCAGTGATAGTAACATTTCCTGCATTACCTTCTCCATTCGTAAGAGAACCAATCACAGCATTAATAACGTCAAGAGAGCCTGTGTTAATGGTAATATCTCCCGCGCTTCCAGAGCCGCCGACTAAACCACTAGCTATACCACTAAAGCTAGTTGTAGAACTTGTCCCGTCAATTGTAGTTGTATTTGTTGTATTAATTTCAATATTTCCAGCCTGAGTGTTTACTCCCCCAGAGCTTACTCCTGACACGATACTACTCCCCAATATATTTAAATTTCTGGCATTAACAGCGACGCTACCTCCTTTAGATATCACACCTACATTTGCTTTATTGGTCAGCGATACATCTGCACGAGTCACATTTTCCGGAAATCCCAATTTCAAATTATCCCCTTCAAAAAGAAGATTGACATTTCCGGGTGCTGCCAATCCTCCCAACTCAACTCTCCCACCATAAGCATTTAATTGTCCCCCATCCATGCTGACATCACCACCCACCAGCAGCAAACTCTTACCATCCGCCACTCGTAAACCAAGCGCGTTACCACCTGCTGGATTTGTTCCTGCGGGTGCTACAGAATTATTCTGAATTCCTGCTTGATTATTAACAGCATTAAAAAACAAAGCCGAAGGATTAACATCAAGCAATCGCGGAACTTCAGGATTACTCGCACTAAAAACCCCCTGCTCTCCAAACTCAATTCCATTCGCAGTAGTCGCTACAAACGAACCTTGGAGATCCAAACTCGCATTTTCACCGAATACAATTCCGTTGGGATTAATCAAAAATAAATTCGCATCACCCAAAACTCCCAACTTCCCGAAGATATTTGAGGGATTATTACCAGTGACGCGAGAAAATATGTCGGTTATCCCTTGTGGATTAGCAAAATAAACGCTTCCACCCTCACTTACATTAAACTCCCGAAAGCTGTGAAATAAATTCGCATCCAGTTTGATACCACCGTCAATGCGTTTGTTGAGAGCATCGATATCATTAACAATAGAATTTTGCGTACCCAGGGTATTATCTGGTTGAATTTGAGCAGAAGCACTATTTCCGAATACTACAGCCAACCCAGATGTAGTTAAAATCAGTGCCGATCGCCAAAGTAAATTTACTAAGCTGCTGTGATTCAGCATAGTTGTTAATATAAGTATTTTTATCTAAAAACAAAATATCACGTACAATAATTTTTGAGGATTTTGTTGCAAAAAATTTATATTTCTTGCAATAACCTTAAAAAACCGATATATCAAACAACAAGCCTAAAATTGTTAATCATAATTTTTTTACACGCTCTTTATCCAAACTTCACATAATTTTGACCAATTTGTGATGATAAATAAACATCTTCAAATTCGTATACCTCGATTTTTTGGAATTCTGTTTCTGTGCAGTCTTATTTTTTGCTTGTCGTTAAGTCATATTCCTTTTACTAATTACTCTTTAACTACAGCAGTAAACGCTCAAACTACTAATACCGAACTATTAGTAAATCAGGGTGTAAAATATTACTCTAATAGTGATTATCAAACAGCAATTAAACAATGGTTAGAAGCTTTAAAAATTTATCAAAGTAATAAAAATCTTAATCATCAAGCAATCGTTCGTGAGAACTTAGCACGGACATATCCACAAGTTGGACAGATATCGGAAGCTGTTAAACAATGGGAAGAAGTTGCTTTAATTTATCGTCAATTGAAAAACGCGAATGGGGTAGGACTTTCCTTAGCCGAACAAGCGCAGCTATACAGCAATTTGGGACAACCGAGAAAGGCGATCGCCATTTTATGCAATTCTAACGATAGCAATGTGTGTACTGAAAATAGTGTATTGCAAATTGCTCGTAATCTGAAAAATTCAAGTTTAGAAGCAGTAGCTTTAGGAAGTTTAGGTGATGCTTATCGGCTGACGGGGGATTACGATAAAGCAATAGAAAAGCTGGAATCAAGTTTAGAAATTGCTCGGAAATTAAAAAATCAAGATTACATTATTTCAGCTACAAATAGTTTGGGAAATGCTTACAACTCTCAAGCTTTATTAAACTATCGTCGTGCAGATTTAGCTTCAGAAAGTGCGGATAATGTTGATGCTCCGCAACAATTTATAACAGCAGCCAAGAAGCGAGATGCACAAGCACTTTCTTATCTACAAACTAGTTTTAATTTAGCAAAAAATCAAAAAAAATATCAAGCTCAAATACAAGCTTTACGGAGCATCATTCCTATTTACTACCGCACTAATAACTATACTACTGCTGTAACTAACCTACAACAAGCAATCAAATTATTAGAATATTTACCACAAAATCGAGAGCAATTATATGCCACTATTGATTTAGCGCGTTTGCTCCAAAATACGTCTACAAATGGCAGAACTAAAGTTTTTGAATGTAAGAATTCCGACTATTTACCCGCATCAGAGTCACTGCTTAAAAATGCGGTGAATATTTCCAATCAAATAGGGGATTTAAGGGGAAAATCCTTTGCTTTGGGACAATTAGGACATATATACGAATGTCAAAAGCAATACGACAAAGCCTTAGAAATTACTCAAAAAGCACGGTTAGCTGCGGAAGAAGGTTTACAAGCACAAGATAGTTTATATTTATGGGAATGGCAAACCGGACGTATTTTTAAAGCACAAGGAAAAACGGATGAAGCAATTCCAGCTTATTCACTTGCGATGAATACTTTAGAAGATATTCGCCAAGATATTTTGACCGCAAATCGAGATATTCAGTTTGATTTTCGAGATACCATTGAGCCAATATATCGCGATGTAGTTGAACTTAGATTAAGTTTGGAATCATCACGACAAGCAGCCAATAAATCACTTGCAATTAGTAATAATAATACTGATAGTAACAACAACTTGACCTCTGTAATTAGTACGATTAATTTGTTAAAATTAGCTCAATTACAAAACTATTTTGGTAATAACTGTATTATTGACGCTTTTATTCAAAAAGAAGTAGATCAAGTCATTGACAATAGCACGGCTGTTTTTAGCACTATCATTCTTGAAAATAAAACCGCAATTATTTTAAGTCTTCCTAATGGGAGAAAAGAATATAGATGGTACGATATTCCTCAAGAAAAACTTTTTGCAGAAGTTAACGAATATCGTAAAGCAGTACAAAGATATCGTAAGAGCTTCAATCTGGAACTAGCCAAAAATATATACGATTGGATGATTGCTCCTTTTGAAGATGATTTACAAAAGAATGGTATTAAAACTTTAGTATTTATCCATGATGGTATTTTACAAAGCGTACCAATGGCACCACTTTACGATGGCAAACAATATTTAATCCAAAAGTATGCTGTTGCTACAACTCCTAGTTTGAGTTTAACCAATCCGAAACCGCTCAATCGTCAAAATTTACAAGTATTGGCTTTAGGTTTAACTGAAGCTGCTAATGTCAACGGTAATCTATTTCCGGCTCTGGAATATGTATACGACGAAATTAAGGGAATCAAACAGCGAATACCAGGTAAGGAATTATTAGACGCACAATTTACCAGCGATAATTTAGAAAAAGAACTCAAGCAAGAAGTTTATCCAATTATTCATCTTGCTACTCACGGACAATTCGGTACCGATCCAGAAAATACTTTTATCGTAACAGGTAATAATCAAAAGCTGACTTTTAGCCAACTAGATAGATTGATTCGTAGCGTTACTCGCAACCGAGAACCTTTGGAATTATTAACTTTAACCGCTTGCGAAACAGCAGTAGGAAACAACCGTTCCGCTTTAGGGCTTGCAGGTGTAGCAATACAAGCAGGTGCTAAAAGTGCAATAGCTTCCCTATGGGCAATAAATGATGCTGCAACTGCTCAATTTGCTAGTGATTTTTATGCTCAATTATTATCTGATTCTAAGAGTAAAGCAGAAGCTTTACAAGCAGCACAACTTAAATTTATCAATGAAGAAGGAAGCAGGAATAAACATCCTGCTTATTGGTCCCCCTTTGTTTTAATTGGTAATTGGCTTTGAGTCAGTTAACAGTGTTACCGTAGCGTGTCCCAGAGGAACATGTAGTTAAAAATTATTACTGACGTTCAGCTTTAACAATATTTGTCAGTTGCGAAGCTTGATTTTGCAAACTCGTTTTAAAACGCTTAAAATCAAAATCTTCTTTAGAATTTTCAGATAAATTAGTAGCTGCGTTTGCTTCTAAATCGCTCAGTTTTTCTAACAGTGCTAACTTAAATTGTTGGTTATGAGAAGATTTTAATGTTTCGGCTAAACCATCGTACCAAAACCCTTCTTTAGCATAAATTTGAGCTTTTTGAATTGAATTTGTTGTTTGAGCAATTTGCGAAGCCAAATTATTAGGTATTGGTGCAAATTCAAATTCTGCTTCAGCAGATAAATCTTTTGATGGACTGTTTGGGTCGCATAAAAGCGCAATCTGCCAACGATATCTTTTTCCAACTGAAAAATTTAATTTATTTTTGGGAATAGACAACTTCATGATTCCCGGCTTACTTGTTAATTTAGAACTTTTAATTTCTTCTGGTTTACCATTGCTGTTGTATTCGTAAAGAGTAAATTCCATTGGATAAGACTTAGTATCTGGTACAAACCAAGCAAATGTCGGCTGTTTTGAAACTGTTTTTCCAACGTGACTAATAGGAGCTAAAACGGTTAAACTAGTCTCTTTACTTACAGAACACGCGCCAGTTCTCGTACCACCAGAAGCAACAGGACCTTTTGGTCGAGAAGGGTTTGGTGGTGGAGTATAAGCAGCTATTACTGTATTTGCAAGCATCAAAGTTAATATACAACCGCTTAATAGCTTGATGCCGAATCTTGTAGATATTGATAATATTTTTTTATTCATAATATTGCCTTAACAAGCGATAGTTAAATTATTATTGGCAATATAATATATGATTCAATATGAAAAGTGTAGTTTCGATATAAATCTTGATAAATTTAATATTTAGGTATATTTATTAAACTTAATTTATCTAGCTTTTGGCTTTTAGCTGAAGGGAGTTCAATACTTCACCGTTCAAGATTGTGCAAGCAATTGGATAGAATTTAAATCCCTATCCAATTGCAAACCTTTTAGCGAAGGAGCAGTGAAACTAATAGCTTTCAATAGTTGTTATTTCGTAAATATTCTAATAATCTATCATTAGCATTATTATTTTCAGGAAAATCTTCAGGAAACCGAACTTTAATTATACGTAAACTTTGATTGCCGTTTTCATTACCTAATGAGACACCAATACCGCTTTTGTGTTCGCTGCTTACTGAACCAGATGTAGATACTTCGGCATCAAAAGACATTCCATGTTTCATCGAAAAATTACTATTCATTGTATTAGAAATATCTATTGTTAAACGAATTAATGCACATTTTAGTTGATTGTCAATTCTACCTTTGATTATAGTGTCCCATTCAGGTGAATAAGGTAACCATTCGTAGTTACGCTCATTAATTTTCATCTGTTTATTCCACGGTTTTCCGATACAACTGTAATAATTGAGTTTACTTAAAGCATTTTGATTTCTAATCATATTATCAAATGCTAAGTCTAAACTCATATCTATTTTTTTCTTTGCTCTTGTATTATTTCCTAAATTTCCTTCTGCCTCTACTGTAAAACTTGAATCTGCTTTTATTCCAAATTGACTGTTCAATTCAGATGAAGTTGTATTCAGAATATAAATTTCTTTTGCTCCTAATTCAAATAACAATTTAGTAAGCTCTGCTTGTTTTTCTTCAAGTAGCAATGAATAATACGATTGATATTCTACATAAGTTGTTTTTTTACTTTTCAGAGGATGCTGCCTATATAAATATCCCGGAATTGGATGTCCTGGACTAAACTCTATATCTTCGTATCTTTCTTTTACAACTTCCAAATCTTGAATAGTTACACACTTTCTGTCCCACAGATTAATTACTTCTTGAGATGTTATTTCATCAAATCCTTGCTTTTTCATTTCCTCCTTTAATTGAGATGAATTTAATTCTTCCTGTGGTGAGAAAAATAAATCCCATAAAGTTCTATTATCTTTACTAATAACATAAAGTAATGGTTGAATATTTTCGTTACTGTACAAATTAGTCATTTTTTACCTCTAAATTGTTGATGAATTCTAAATCGCTACTCTTATTAATTGATGAGAATTGATTGATACCTAAATATGTTTTTAAATCTCTTTCCCACCTTACATATTCTTTTACAGCTTCTCTTTTTTCAATGTTTAACTCTTTTCTGATTCTCGATATTTGTCTATTAAGTTTTTTTAGTAACTTTTCATCTGACTCATACTCAACAATATATCTGATGTTTTCTCTAATACGAGTTTTTTTCTCCTCTTGATGTTTGATTTCCCATTCCGCTCTATCTTTTCCTTCAGACCAAGCTAGGCTAACATTGACTAATGCTGCTAATGCTGCACCCATAAAAATGGACATTTGTAAAAGCCAATTATCACTATTAACAATATTTATAGCCTGTAAACCCGATGCAGCTAAACCCGTCTCTGATATAACAATAAGTATGGCAACTAAAATAGGAGATTGAAACAAATATTTTCCTAAATTATTTGCGTCTATTTTAGAATTATTATCATTTTTTACATAATGATATACAAAATTTTCAATAGACTTTTTTTCAGCTAAGTTGATACATATAGAGGCAGCTAGAGCTAAAATACTTATTAAAGGTTGCTTTGGAATATCTTCTATTTCTAATTGTAAGAAAGATAAAACTCCAATAAAAAGTAAAAAAGATAAACCAATACTGAGAATACTATTGTGCCATTCAGTTTTAGGCTCAGGAGGTATTTCATCCAGACTTATTTTTAGTCTTTTTTTATTTGAAGCTACTTTACTAGCTAATATTGTTGTCTCATTTTCAAGGTATTCTAATCTTTCTTCTTTTTTTTGAATCCTTTTAGCATATTCAATAATTAAACTGCCAAATCTATTGAGTAGTTCGGGAGCATTATGCTCTAGTAGTTCAAAGATACGTTTAGTGTAATCGTAGTCTAATAATTTATCATTAACTCTCAAATAGGGTATTTGAGACTTATCTAGGTTATAAGAATTTTGATTGCTTTCAAACATCTTTTACCTCACAAGATTATTTAAATATTTCCAAACAATTGTTGTAATTAATATGATTTTTCCATTCACTGAAAGTACTACTAGAATGCTTTGTATTCGGAAGGGATTTTAAAGCATCATCAACTAAAAGTGTTCTATTTTCATCCGTTAATCCTATTAAATAAAGGTGGAGTTTTTTAGATTTAGTTTGATTACTTGCGAAGTCATCTATAATTTGTTTAATTTGTTGAATAGTATTTTCGTTGGATGTGCCTGAACTAACTATATATGCATATAAATCTTCATTTGTTTTGCTTTTGATAACTAAATTTTTGACTCGATTAAAAGCTTTTTCTAAAGCTTTGTCACTAGATTCTTTTTTTTCTAATTTTTCTTGAATAATGTCCCTTACAGCTTTTTTGTTATATGAATCTGAATATATATACGCTACGTCATCTCCTGTCAAAATATCAATATGAAACAAATTATTATCAGCTTTTTTTGAAGTTTTATGAAGAAAAGTTTTTGCTAGTTTCACATCTTGTTGAGAATTTAATTCTAAACCTATATAGACTTCAGGATTACATCTTTTAGAACCGTTTGTTTCTGATGAGCCAATACAACTTGTAAGAAATATAGTGCTTACTGCTAGGGATATAGTTTTTGATAGTTTAGTTTGAGGTAATACCATAATCATTCGTGTTTTGTGATTGATTATTTATTACAATAAGCTAAAATCAAAAATTATAAGTTTAGTTTTCTGTATTATCTTTTAGAGATTTTTATATTTAAATTTATAGAAAACTATAATTCTCTTTTGATTTATGTATATCTGGTTAAGATAGTGAAACTTAGCACAAAAAATGCTAATTAAGAAAAACACTTTTTTCACTTATATAGGAATCCAGTTTGATTACTAAAAAAATCTAAGGTTTTTTCATGCGTTACGCTGCACTAACAGCAATCTGCGTGTCTTTTCAAAAATCAAATAGTATCTTCTAGTCACTAATTAAAACTTTTGATTTAGTAATTATCTTACATTGTAAAAATTAAATATAAAAAACCCCCTTTTTTCAAAAAACGAGGTTTCTAAAATGTTAACGAACGATTAAGAGTAACTTGAATTGTAAAAAGTTTATTAAAAAAAACAATTAAAACCTCCACCAAGGTCGTTTTTTCCCCGACCATACAAGCTCGCAAACAGTTCCTTGAGGAGAATTCGTAAATCGTTTAAATTTACCTCTCAATTGTCTAGCTATATTTTGTGCTTGCTTAGTTCCAAATCCTTGACGGGATGGGTTAGAAGTTGATTCAATTCCCAAACCATTATCCGCTACTCTAATCAGGTTATATCCTTGCTGTTGCTTGCAAATTACTTCTAATTTAGTAGCACATGAAGCATATTTTCCTACATTAGATAGTGCTTCTTCTAAAAAAGTGCAAATTCCTCGCTTCTGTTCGCTATTTAAATTTTGTTCGTTAAGCGGTTGAAAATCGACAATTCTAAATTCAATTGTTTTGAAACAGGGAAAATCTCGCTCTAATACGTCATAATAAATTTCATATAAAATTTCATTAATTGGTTCCTGTAAATCTAATTCCTGTGCTGGTGTGATGTGAAAACTCCTACCATCGGTCATTGCTTCTCGTTTTAATGAAGTATAAACTCCTCGTAGTTCTTGATTTAAATTTATTAATTTTAATAATACATTTTGTTTTGATAATTCCTCTTCTTCTTCAATTGCTCTGAGCATCATAGCCAGAGTTTGTAACGGACCGCTATGAATCGTATCGAAAGTTTGGTCAATTACTAATTGACGATTAGCTATTTGCGATTGTAAAGTTTTTTCCTTTTGGTAAAACACGGCTACTACTAAACCATAACCGTTAGCTATTAAAATCAAAAAAGGTGGTACCACTGGAATCCACCAGCCAAAAATTAGTAATAGATAACATAGTGCAAGTAAAAGCAAATTAATCGATATTACACTTAAAAGCAACTTTAAGGGAGAAGTAATAATGCGACCTAAAGCCAGGATTATTAGTCCCCAAGTGATAATCCATACATATTCCCAACTTTCTGACCAAGATTTTAATAGAACTCTGTCATCTTCTACAGCACTAATAATTTGGCTAACTATATGAGCGTGCATCTCAACTCCATTAATAAAAGCAGAATGTTCGCTCTTAACTGCTACTGAAGTTACATAATCTTTAACGCTGGGGCTAGTTATACCAATCAACACAATTTTGTTGCGAATTCTGTCTGCTTTAACTTTTTTATCTAAGATATCTGTTAAAGAAACTATTTCAAAAGGTTGATGATGACTGCGAAAATTAATTAATATCTGAGTTCCACCCGCATCTGCATTGATATAGCTGCCAGAATTAGGTTGAAAACGCACCAGTGTAGTGGAACCAAACCTCAGCCCATAATCATCTCCTTCAACATTGTCTAAAGCAATTCCTTTGTTTTCTAAATATTTTTGTGCTAGCTTTAACGGTAAGGAAAAACGCCAATCATCTTGAAGGTCGGAAGCTGCTAGTAAACTTCGTCGTAGTTTTCCATCCTCATCCAATATGGTATCAGCAAAGCCAATTTGTAATTCCGGTAAAGAAGGAGGTGGATTTACTGTTTTACCTCCAATACCGGGTAAAATTTGCTCGATTGTAATTAAATTTTTAATATCTTTAAAAGCATTAATTAATTCAGTATGACCGGGTTCTACAGGTAAATCTCTATAAATATCTAATCCGATTGCAGCAGGTTGATAAGTTTGTAGTTCTCGTAATAATAATGCTATTTCTCGATCGGGAACAGGATATGTATTTATTCTACGAATATCATCTTCATTAATCCCAACTATCAAAATTCGTTCATCAACTGTTTCTTCTGGACGTAAACGCATAAATTGATCAAACGCTGCCCATTCTAAAAACTGTAGCGAACCCGTTACCCGAGCAAATACGATAATAATAATTGCTGCAATTCCTGGTATTGTACTAATAAATCTCAACAAGAATTCCGTTCTAATTCTATTCCACAATCTTGGTTGCACGGCTATGACTCACAATATTTTTTTATAGTTAAAAAATCCTTTGATTGTGTAGCACTACTACATCTTTTGATACAAAATATGAAAAAATATTGACTTTTAATCGATTAAACCTTTTTCTTGAGCCAGATTTATAGTATGAATTCGTAAATTTTTGTCTACATCTGGATAAACACCCAATGCATCCTGAATTCTTTTCCAATAATGACGTACCGTACCTTCTGATACATTCATTCGCTCGGCAATCGCCTTATCTGTAAATTCCTCGTTAGATGCTAACTGTAACATTTCCAGCCATTCTGGCTTTACTTCTAATCCAGAACGTATCACTAGCGGAGTATTTAATACACCTTTGAGCGCCCAATCAACTTTGGTTAGCATTTCGCTCATTGGTAGACTTTTATCAGCTACTGTAAAACCACCCTGATGAAGACTAATAGCTGGTTTTAACCTTATTAAAGAACGAGGATAAGCACTTTGTACTACTATATTAAGTGTAGGATACTGTTGCATTAGCTGTCTAAGCAATTTAATTCCAGTATCAGTTTGACTAGAATGCTGTGTATTTTCCGGTATACATAAATCTACAACTGCTAAATCGGGATTATGATTTGCAATCAGTGAAAGTGCTTCATCTAAATTTGCAGCCTGAAAAATATCAGCTTCTGAATAATGCTGCTTTAATACATTTATAGTTGCATATAAAACCGATTGATGGTCATCAACTACAACAAATTTGAGTTTATTAGGCTTTGATTCTGGTTGATGCATTACTACTCCTTATAATTATCAATTTATCAATTTGACAAAGCTTTCGGTTTCAATCTCGTTACTTATATCTTCCGTAACAGCTTGTTTTGGGCTGTGCCAATAAAAATACCATGTTTGCGTAGAACTTTCTCGACGATAGAAACATTTACCATATGTTAAAAATTCAAATACTTTTTTTAGATAATCTAATTTTTGTAGATAAGAATAAGATTCAAGCTTGAATATCGAAGGTGAATTCATTTGAACTATAAGTTTGTTTCGATATCCTTGCCAATCTAAACTTGTAAATATAGATACCTGATCGGAAATTAAAGGTAAAGTAATTTGAAATAATTCTTCTAAAATCATCAAAATTATTCTATTGTATTCATAATTTTCTTTATGCTCTTCTTGTGAAGGTACATTAATTTGTAGATTTAAGTGAGGAATATCTGATTTCCAAGACTCCAACAAGCTCGAAATTGCCAGAGATAAGCTATCTTCTACATGAGCGGGATACAAATACTCGCTCAATTGTCTAAGAGAATGATGAATATTTTCAAAAGTTTTCAAATCATATTTTTCTGATTGTTTTTGACTTTCTGGGTTTTTTACATGAGATAGCTCTAAACTTCTCCGAAAAATAAATAAATCTTGTAATATTCTTTCTCTAATTACTTCTCCTTCGTAACGCATTTTTTTATACTGCTTACTATGCAACCAATATAAGGCTTGTTGCATCTGACGGTTATAAGCTAATAACCATGAGATTGCAATAATCAAACTTATACAACTTAATACAAGTAGGCTTTCATATAGAATAGTCATTACTAAATGTTAAATAAAATATATTTTTGCAACACAACATGGTTAATAACGTATTAGTTAACAATTGTCCATATGAAAGTTAATTTGACGTTTCATATACTAATCATTATATTTTGATTCGCTATTTGTTGATTTGCAATCACTTGTAATAATTATTGTAGAAAAGTCTAATCTTTTTGCTTGAGTATATGCTTTAGAGTTTGTTGCTGTTCGATAACTTTACAAGCAGCAGCTTGAACGCCCTTCATTAACAAAATCCGTTAAGGTTACTCCCTGCAAATCAGCGGCTTTCTGCCATAAAGCTTTGATTTCTAGATTCACGCGAGCAACTTTCTTCGAGCCATTGATTTCGGAGGTTAATGTTGCTCATAGATTATATAGAAATACCCAACTTCTCTATTGCATACGGCAATTTGCCGTATTGATTGCAGTCGATTTTTAATCTTGCACAAGCGAACTGGCTTACGTAAGTAATAGTGATTTTATAAATCGCGCTGCCACATTATCAGAAATGATAATGTGGTAAAAAGCTTTTCCTGTAAAGATTATAGCGATTTGAGAAATGAGAAGAAGTTATATTTCCGCAGAGCAGCTTTCAACCAAGGGTCTTTCAACAAATGAACTTGTTGGGAGTGCAACCAGCCAGATAGTCAATAAGGACGAAAAGCTGGAAGTAACGCCCGAACCCGCTTGCCTTTAGGCAGCGGAGTGGCTCAGAAGTATCCATTATCCATCCCCATCGCTAATGCCGTTTCAAAATAGTTTTGATCAACACAAATTTACTAGTTGTAAAATTATTTTAAAACCAATAAGCTTAAAAAATTATAGAAAATAAAAGCGCTCCGTCTGACGGGTGGTCCTCTTTCATCGACAGCAATAATTTTCTGTAGCAAATATTTTGTACCCGAACATTTTTTGATCGCTTCCTCAATCTGATAGGAATATGTCATAAAGTTAAAATTTTCTTTATAAGCAAAATTTGGCGCATGAATTAATCCCAAAAGCGAACTTACCGAAAGTATCTTGAGAGCAGATTTCCTACGCGGCAATTTTTGTTCTAACTCAAAACTCAGTGTTTGTGCAATTGCATAAGCCAGCAATGGTGGAACGCTATTTCCGATAGCCTTATGAGCAGCAAGTTTACTCGTTCCAAAATCAAACCAGTCTGGAAAACTATGTAATCTCGCAACTTCTCTTACTGTTATGACTCTCGCTTGTTCGTAGTGAATTGGACGTGCAGCAGTTCTGTTTCCACTTCCAGCACGCAAGGTTGGGGAAAAGCCGTTCTTAGATAGTCGATAAGCCCAAGTTGTCTGTTCTTTTTTCCCAGGTTTGGTATCGGCATATTTTTGTTGGGTGGCTGCTGTATGCACAGTTGCTTTACAACCACTGATAATATCTTTTCCTGATCTAGACGGATTAGCGAAAACTTTTTCTAGGTATTGGGCATATTCTCCCTTTTCGCCCCATTCAGAATTCCACTCCCAAGTGTCTGTTTGAGAATTAATCGGAATATGAGATAGATCAGCGATCGCCTCCCCCACACTGAACCTTCTATCGCTTTGGTACGGTGCATTAACCGGAGCCAATTGAGAACCAACCCAAATCGCCCTTTGACGTTTTTGGGGTACACCATAATCCGATGCTATGAGCAACCATTTCGATAGAATATAGTGTTCTTCAATGAGGGCGATCGCATTACCTGTAATGCTCTCAAATTTCTTCGACTCGATAGCAGGAACATTTTCCATCACGAACATTAATGGATTTAGTTCTATAACCAAATTGATAAATTTTACAATTAGCTGACTCCGCTCATCATTGACATCTTGCTTACCCGCAACCGAAAAGCCTTGACAGGGTGGACCACCAATAACTGCGGCAATCTCTCCATCCCAATCTGGATATTTATTTTGAATAGTTTCCCTAATTTCTGATGTGGAAATATCCCCAATGTCTCGACATAAAACTAACGTATCTGGGAAATTAAGTTTATATAATTCTAAAACTTTGGGATTGTTATCTATGGCAACTGCAACTTCAAACCCAGCAGACTGATAACCCAAGTCCAAACCGCCAACTCCACAGAATAAACTTACTACCAATTTCCTGCTTTTTGATAACATTTTAATGAAAAAAGATAGATTTAATTGTTATACATATATTATAGAATAACTTCATAGCCATGTTAATATCATTAGTTATTTTTATTTATTCAAACTATTCTCATTTCTCATCAAAACTTGATTAATAGCTTCTAACCTTCGCCGTTGGTCTAAAGCAATACAATTCCATCTCCATCGTTCCGACCACATTGAATATTGTTGTAATTTTGTAGTGTAGTAGGTATTTTTATAATTGGCACAAATTGAGAATAAACCGACTCGTGAATTACCTGCTTCAAGTTCGCCATCACTTTTACGAAAAGCCTCAACTCTTGCCCACAAAATCGCTTCTTTACCTTCTAATCCTTTCTTTAAAGCATCAGCGTATTTTTTAGGAAAAGCATCAGATACGCGAGGCGATGCTTGATTCCACTGGTCTAGATTATTAATAAATACTTCAATATTTTGTTCTGGATATATGCTATGATTTTGAAGTTTTATAATCAATCTAGGAATACGGCTTCTCGTTCTTTTTAAGCATCCAGCATCAATAATATCTAAATTACCCCTATCCCTGCCTTGATTGGAACACCATCCAAAATTTTCGACTGAATTTCCGGGATCGACATGACCTGAATAAAGCTTTGTTCTACTACCATCAATTTCACAATTTCCTTCTGCTGCACAAATTGCTAATACACCTATAGAAGAGTTATTAGCAAATAAATCGTTTAACTTCCCAGGATATGAAGTGTTAATTTCTGATATATTTTCTACGCCATCAGAAACAAATTTAATTGCTGGTTTACTTAGTGCAAAGCTTGTAATTAACAATAGTAATAGGATATTGAGTAAATCCCATTTGTATCCTAATTTAATTGAATCCTTCATAACAAGTACGAATACTGAAAATGCAATTTAAAAGATGATATTTGTGTAGAAAAATATTAAGAATATTAATAAGCTAATAAACAATAAAAATAATTGTTTTATAATCAGTGGGAAACTGCACCATAAATGCAAAGCTTTTTGAATAATATTCGGCTGCCAAGGGGCTTTAGCTTTCATATTTCCACCGTGAATTAACCAATGAGCAAACGGGCAAAGCGGAAGTACGTCTTTACCTAATTCCTCATGTCCTAAATGCCGATAGCCGACCCCTGTATGATGCATATTGTATTTACCATATTTTCTAGATGCATATTTTCCTATTCTTATCCAAGGAAACATCGAACATCTATTACCAGATTGTTTTAGCCAGTGATAATGCTTACTTCTCCAAGCATCGGATTTTATGTACCAAGAATAATCGCTTGCTCTAAGATATGGTTTTGTTTTCATTTATAGTTTTGACCCTATTAAATATTAAAAAATTAAGTTTTTTGCTTGGATAAAAGCTGTTGAAAATATGAAATTATTATCTGCTTGGTAATCTACGTCTTGTTGCAAATAACTCATAAATTCTTGATGCCCCTTCGATGTGCGTCCAACTGGACATCCAGCGCTTGCATTGTCAACAAACTTTTGGTCGCTTCCACTGTGTTGATTTGCTCCTATTGTGGAGTATTCTTTCTTGTCTTTTTTATCAACCTTGCCATTACGGTTGAAGTCTCGGATTATATTTACTGGTGCAACCTGAACTAAGGCAATCTCACGACCTTTATGTTTTCCAATACGCCAAGCCTTATACTGTCCTGGGACTTGTATTTGTGCAGCACCTTCCTGCTTCATGGGTTGCTTGGTATAATGATTCCCCGGCTCTATGCTTGCAGACCAAGCCCCAATTAAGCGAGGAGTAGGATTTACTTCAACTAAAAACCTCGAATCATTAAATTGGTTGGGTGCATTTTCATTTTGTATCCCCGAAGGAAACATTCCTTGGACATAAAACACGTTATAGCGACGTTCTCCAGTTCGGACTTCCCAGTTTTGTCTGCGTGCATAATCTACAAGTGCAGCGGCAATTTTGTCTCCTTCCTTTGCTTGAAGGGAGGTAGTTGAAATACTGATGTCAATAATGCGATTTAGCTGAAGTTTACTTTCGACCCACTGGTTAATTCCGGGATGCACGATTGCGATCGCCATAACCAAAGACAATCCAAAACAACAGATACGCCCTCGTGTTATCGATAATTGAAGTTGACGAGATGCTTCTTCGGATGCCTTAATTTCTTGGTATTGAATTTCTACTGGGAGATATTTGAATAATTCTTCGGGTTGAAATGACATTTAGCATTCTTGTTATAAGCATCTAATAATGTTCGACAACTCTCATGTCCTAAAGGTTGTTGAGTTTCTTGAGTAGAAGTGGGTAAGGATTCTGAGTGCGTCAAATTTTCTTTTGCCGAACGAATATCGTTAGTCAGTGTTGTAATGTAAGGTTGCATATTTGGGATTAAAGCAAACGAAGCATAGCCAGGATGTGCCATATCCAGAACAAATACAACAAATACAGTACTGGTAATAAGAAAACTTGAATATGGAACCCTCACCCAACAGGAGTGAGGGAGTGAAGGAGGGAGGAAGTGAGGGAATTTATCGGATTTTTTGAACATTTCTAGTTTACCTTTATTACTTTATTTTTCTCTCACTCTCTCACTCCCTCTCTCCCTCCTATTTCCTCCCTACAGATTGATACCCACCATCCCCTGTCCAAGTGGTCAACGGTAAAGTGGTAGTGGGTTGTTGCTGTTTCACATCGACAGGTGATTGCTGCCAATTCTCAGATTCAACAGTTTGTAGTCGTACAGCCCGATCCAAGCTATCTCCGGCTCCTGTAGCAACTTGACCAAAGCCATTCCACACACCGTTTGCAACAGGTTTACCTGCTGCAACAACACCGTGGCCGAATCTAACTGGGGTTGAAGTATCCTGTGGTAATTGGCGAGGATTGCGAGTTGCAATCAGCCCGCCTAAAAAGAATTGAGCTACCCAGGAGCCAACAACCAAAGTACCGATACTCATGCTCCAGAAAGCAAATGAACGCCAGGGTTTAAAAGGGTTGGTATGATTGGCTACTGTACCCAAAGTACCAATTGCAGCACCTGCTCCATTTTCCATTGCTGGGGTTACGCCACGGCTGCATTTTTGACCCCAATTGTAAGCACCCTTAGCGTAGCGTCCGGCATTATAGGCGCGATTATGCCACTGATTGTTACGAGAATATCGGTCGTCATAGCCGTCATCAAATTCTTCATAATGTGTGTCTACGACGTTTGTATCTAATTGATGGCTTGAAGCCAATTGTGGTAAATCTCTTCGGTACACTTGTTTTCTAGTCATTGTTACTCCTAATTAATGAATTAAAGTATCGCAATTGTATTATTAGCTCTCTCGTTAACGGTTCATGTATTATCTCCATCGCAACCCCAAACATCTTCCTGCTCAATTAGTTTTTGGCGAAACTGTTCGGTATCCGTTGGTATAGATGAACCTTCTTCTCCCAAAGGTTTTTTCGCACTCACCGGAAGATATAAATACTGGGGACAGTATTTTTGAACTAGTTGGATGTAGTTGTATTTATCTTTTCCGTCAAGTCGATTTGCGGGTGCGCCTTGCATCCAAGTCGGAATTTCTATTCTTGTTCTTTCTCTTTCTCCCCCATCTGGGCGAATCAAATAAGCCCAACCAGCACATCGTTTATTACCTTCTACGTTAGTGTCAGTAATAGCTTGAGCATATAGCCACACAATAGCATCTTTGATGGTTTGCGATTTTCCAGCGAGAGCCTTGGCACCACCTAACATAGCCTGAGTATCTCCGTGACTGGCGAAAGACACGGACATATTAGCCTGTCGCAAAAATTGCACTACTGCTTCCCAGAATTTAGGCATAACGCTAGAATCAATCGCATCGATTTCGCTGGAATAATTGGACATCTCGTCAAGCGATAGATGCAGGTGATAATCCTCAAATGGCTCATATTCTTTGGTTTCATCTCCAGCTTCTGCAATTCTCCAAAATGCAATACGAGTAAATTCGCGGATAGCATTGGTAGCTTCAACAAACTTGTAACCTCGTCCAAAAACTTTTATACCCTTCCATTGCTGACCCTTAGCAAAGGGGTTTATCATCCAAACAAGATGACCCAATTTAATATGTTCGACAATTAAATAACCCAATTTTGAGGTTTTCCCACTTCCCTTCTCCTTACCAACTATCCCTACCGTGTTTTCGTAAACTAATGATTTAACTTCGGCATATTTATCCTCAGAACTGCTTTGTGGTTCCAAGTTGCTTACAGTATCGTAATCATTTGATAGCGAGTCGGGTAATCCACCTGTTTGGTAGAAATTTGCAACTTCTTGTGGTGGAAAGTTTTCAATTTCAGAAGAGACACTTGGTTTTTGAATCTGCTTAGGAATTTTAGTACTTGCTGGTGGCTCTTGATGATTTTGCACCGATGAAATTCCTTGAGGATGATTGACCAATTGAACTGTGTTTGGGACAAAGTTTTGACCCGCAGCTAATAAAAGTTGAGGTTTTGAGGAGCGATGTTTTTTACTCGCTAATTCCCAAAACACTAAACTTGATGTCCCCAATACTGCGATCGCACTACCACCAAATCGAAGAAAAGATTTTGCTGGTTCAGGCATTTCCACTTCTACAACTTGCTGCTGGGTGGAGTATGGTGTTGCTGATTGTTGGATGGTGCTACTGCTAAAGCTGCTAGTGAACATCCAACTTCCTAATAGCAGAGGTATAGGTGCAAATATTAATTTACTGGGCATTTTTACCCCCTTTCAGTTTTGGTGAGGGTTTATCTTCTAATGGCTCTTGTTCAATTGATCGAGTAGTGGGGGTTGTTTCTGGTTTATCTTGCTGATAATCAGATATCTGTGCATCCTCCGAACTTGCTTTATTCCCAAACCAATCAGTCTTCTCAAGCTCGGATGCAACCGGACTTAATCCCTTTACACGCAAAGCTTCTAACATAGCGGCTTTTACTTCTTCTAAGCGAAGTCGCGTATTTTGGGCAATTGTAACCAAGTTGAATCGCTGTGTTGTTTCTCGTCTACTATTCGAGATAATATTCAGCTTAACCAAACCACTGGCTGCTAATTCCGCTGAATCAATCGGAATAGTTACCCAAGAACCGCTACTAGGGTCAACGTATTTAAGTTCTGCTTCTTTTCCTGATGCTCCAAGATTAATCCGTTTTAATGCTTCAATTTCAGAACCTTGATTTATGACTTCTTCGTGTTGGTTATAAGCCGGATTTTGGGGATTGTTTTGACTGGCAATAACGAAGTTGCTATATCTTGCGCTCGCTTCCAACACCACAGCTTGTAATAATCCAGGATTGCTTACCAATCCAGAGCTATAATCATTGCGGGTCAAGTATTCTCGAAAGTTGCTATCAGCTGCATTTAAATTTTGGGATTTTTCCAAAAGTGTAGAATAAGCTTCTTGGGATGGGTTCATTTCTGACGAACGTTGACCTGAAAGAGTTGTTGCGATCGCAGCAATCACAACCAATATTACTGTTGCCACAAAAATCGACATCAACCAGGGATTAGTTAGTAAAGAATCTAAACTTCCTGACTTAATAATATTGATTAGTCCGGATGTTGCAGCACTTTGAGGTAGTTGTCCGTGAGGATTTGGCACCCAAACGTCATCAAAATCATCTTTACTAAGTTGATTGTTTTGGTAATTCGGTTGTTGATCTTGAATTTGCATGGTTGCTCAAAACCTCCTTTCTATAGTGCTTCAGAATTAGTGCTGCAATAAATCCTCCTAAAATAGTCCCGCCAATCCCACCAAGCATAATTTTGAAGAAAACTGGTTTTGGTGGAGAGGTAACACATACAGTAATTGTTGCAACGGTACAAGTTGTAGTTATTGCCGCAGTCGTTGCAAGAAATCCCCCTTCAGTCATAAAATCGGTAATAATTTGTCGGTCATTAACTACGGCTTTATTGATTGTCGGCGCGATTGCTTGTACAGTTGCGGTTGCTAATTTAGGTGCAGCTTCAATTACTTCTTCGACGACGGGGATGTTGATGTACTCGTTTCCTGTGTTGAAGGTAGGGCTGCTTTTTGAGATGCTGCTAACATCGGATGTTCCTCCTCCCCCCAATTTACCGATGTTCCCAAAAAATTTTGCTCGAACTGATTTTCAATACTCACAAAAGCTTTATCAAAACCAGCAGCTGTTTGATTTTGATTTATAGATGATTGTTCCGTACCATTCATTATCAAATCTTGGGTTTGACGTAGAAACGCCTCTCTAAACAATGCGTAACCAACCTGAGATATTGATTGGGATTTCAACAACAACTGATAAAGGTCGTAATGATAGCTACCAGAATTTAATTCTTCTGGAGAGGTGCCGATGCGTTGCTTAAAAAATTTCTTTAAATTGAATCTTTCACCCAAAGCTTTTTCTTGGGTTTGGGCTTCTTGTTTCAAGCGTACTATCTCTTGAATACCTTCAGAAATAGTCATATTTCTTTCTTTGCAAGCATCAACAAATACTTTTACCTCATTCAAACTTTTATCGTCGATTGAGTTGTTAACGATTGCGATATGTAGCGCTTGACAAATAGCTTTGAAATCACCCAGGGGTATTTCAAGCTGCTGTACCGCTGTTGACAGATTCATTGCTTTTCTCCTCTTGCAACTTTTCAATCAAAATTTTTACAAAAAAATAGTCTTGTTCTTGGGGGGTTAAGAACTCAGTTAAGAAGCGCTACA
>CAYMZW010000027.1:0-29150 GCA_964395005.1 uncultured Rivularia sp. | reverse complement strand
TGGCAACGGATGGAGTTTGGCAACGGATGGAGTTTGGCAACGGATGGAGTTAGGAATGATAAATTTAAATCTCCTTGTCTCCCCAATGCCCCATGCCCAATGCCCAATGCCCAATTCCCAATTCCCAATTCACAACGCTCCCGTTACCGTTTCATCCAACACGCTTCCTGTTAAATAAGAAGTAAAATTAATTCCTTGCACTACAGGAATATTATCTAAACCTTTGGGATAATCAATGACATTCAAGCAACAGTTACTCTGACGAAAAGTCCAAAAATGCTCTGCTGATAATCCTAAAATGTGACAAAGCAAAATTTGATTGGTACCTCCATGAGCAACGATTAATATAGTGTTTAATTTTTCCGTTAATGCTGCTCTAACAATTGATTCGTAAACTTCAACTGTACGCTGCCAAAAATCTCTAAAATTTTCCCCCGCAGGCATTTGAAATTGTTCTGGTGTTTCTCGCCAGCGCTGCAATTCTCCGGGAAATTCTTGCTCTATTTCTGTTTCTGATTTCCCTTCCCAAGCTCCGTGAATTATCTCTTTAAATCCATCATTCAATTCTAATTCAACACCTTGATGCTGCTGTAAAATAATTTCTGCGGTTTCTTTTGCACGCAACAATGAACTACTATATACTTTGTCGATAGATACATCTTTGATAAATTCTGCTACTTTCTCTGACTGCAATTTCCCATTTTCATTAAGTGAAATATCAATTTGTCCTTGATATCTACTTTGCTGATTCCAGTCAGTTTCTCCGTGACGAACTAATAATAATCTAATTCCTTGATGATTGGGACGCAATGAAGGTAAAGTTGCTCCCATATGCTGGATTTGATTAAATGATTCTATCTGAACTTTATCTTCTAGATTCCCAGCAAAATTCAATACGTTGATGCAACAATTCGATTGCTGAATATGCTGCATATAACCAGGAGCAATTTTTATTGCAGTTTGAATTAAACAGCGATTTATACAGCTATGAGCTACTACAAGAATGGTTTGATTTTGATGTAGTGGTAAAATTTCTTGCCAAAATTCTTTTGCTTGTTCGTATAGTGCCAATATCGGAAAAAATTCTTGAGTTTCTTCACCGTTTTGAACGAGCATCCGCAACTTATCGGGGTTTTCTTTCCAAATTTTATGATCTTCGGGAAATTTTTCTTGTACCTCCGTCGCAAGCATTCCTTCCCACAAAGGTAAATGAATTTCCTTAACCTTGAGATTTTCTTGTAAAGCCGGAATATTACCTAAATTAGCTTTGATTTCACCGTGGATAATTTCTGCGGTTTGTTTCGCTCTTTTGAGGGGGCTGCAATAAATCGCATCAAATGAAATATTGCTGAGTGCTTTGCCTACTTTTCGCGCATCACTACAACCTTTTTGTGTTAATACCGATTTATCTAAATGCCCCTGAATGCGTCTAACGGTATTATAGGTGCTTTCACCGTGGCGTACTATTATTACTCGCGTCAAAATTCCCCTCCTTTCTCTCAAGAGATAATTTTACTGGAAAGTGGGGAATTATAAAAAGTTATAAGTGTAGAGACGTAGCACTGCTACGTCTGTTATTGAGTTAAAAATATAAGTTATGAAAGGGAATTAATCTTTACTCTCTACTCCTTATTGTTTTTTATTAAAAAGCCTACCTGGGAAACAATCTCAAATCCCTTTATCTATCGGTATTAGTCAAATCAAACTGTACCTGGAATCCATCATTCCCATTAAGGCTTTCTTCACCAGGTTCTAGATAAACTGGTGTATTGTCTATTTTAACTTGCTCTCTGGTTCTACGAAAATTCTCGGTATTTTGCCCTACACTATTTACTGGTACGATCGAAGGTTGAGTATTAAAGAAAACCGGAAAATGCTGATTGGCTGTTCTTTCGTTAATTCCCATCAACGAATCACCAGATAAAGTATAGCCTTTCCCATTTACATTTCTTGACTGTGCGCTGACAGGATTAGCAATACTTACGACAGTTGCTGCTATTCCTAAAGCAGCTAAAAACTTAATTCTTAACATTCCGATCCACACTCCGTTATATGTCTGCAATAATTTACTTATAAAATATTCAGTCGCTATTATATGTTAATCTAAATTAAAAAACCTTAGTCAATATACGTAATT
The DNA here is from genome assembly GCA_964395005.1 of uncultured Rivularia sp. Lineage (GTDB taxonomy): Bacteria > Cyanobacteriota > Cyanobacteriia > Cyanobacteriales > Nostocaceae > Rivularia. The sequence continues at coordinate 27,013 of CAYMZW010000027.1, read as the reverse complement.
TTTCTGATTTTGATTTACTTCTAAAGTTCAAATAAATCTCAAATAATTTATAATCAACGATTGATGATTAATAATTTAATTTATACTAAAATACCAAACTAGCTACTTTCAAAATTATTGTTTGAAAATAAATTCAACTAAATTTACAAAAATTAATCAAAAACAGTTAGACTCATACCTCTATCTCAAGCCTTTAACTATTCGATGCCAGAAGCAAATTGAATTGTAAAAGTAGTTTGTCCGCTTTGACTATCTAATTGAACGGTTGCATCTAAAAGTTCTACTAACTTCTTTACTAAAGCCAACCCAATTCCGGTTCCTCCATGCTTCCAAGGATCGTGAGAAGGAATTCGATAAAATTTCTCAAAAATAGATTCTTGTTCTTCTCGCGGTATTTCTATTCCCGAATTACTAACGCTTAAATAAATTTTATGATTTTTTTCTTCAGCAGTTACGCTAATAGTCTCTTCCGCTGGAGTGTATTTACAGGCATTAGTAATTAGTTCGTTAATTACCCTTTTTAAAAGAGTAACATCTGACTGTAAAGTCGATAGTTGTTCGGGAATATTAACAATTAATTGTTGCTGTTGGCGTTCGGTTTGTTCTTTAAAAGGTTCTACTAATTCAGCAATAAACCTGCGTAGATCGATTAATTCGGGATTTAAAGTGGCATTATCAGCATCAAGATAACAAAGTGTAAGTAAGTCATTGACCGATTTATTTTGTTGCTGGCAAGAACCTTTGAAAATCTTAAAAACCCGCTGGAATTGTTGGGATTGGATACCTTTTACCCCTTGAGTTTCTATTAGCTTTTCTAAAGTTTGCGACGCTAGTAATATACTAGTCATGGGACTACGTAGTTCGTGAGAAATGCTTTTGAGAAAATCGTCTTTGAGAGTATTTAATTTTTCCAGTTCCTTTATTTGTACTTGAGACTTTTCGTAAAGTCTGGCTTGACGAATGGCGATCGCGCACTCAGCGGCTACTTGCTCGACTAATTTAATTTCTAATTCGTCGAACACTTCTTCTTTATTTTTTAGTAACCAGAGATTGCCTAATATACCTTTGTCGTCAAATATCGGACAAACCAGTCGATTTACTCGCTTTTTACTAGAATTCAGTCGAGGAATTCTTTCTACAAACTGGAGAGACTGTTTCTGTAATAGCTGTTGATAAAGTTCGGGGTAATCTGCTACTTGTTTGGTTATTCCCCGGCAAATAGGCTGCGTTGATGTATATTCATAAACAATAGTCGCTAATGTTTGGGAATTATCGTAAAGTTCAATTTTACAGCGTTCGATGTCTAGAATTTCTCCTAACTCTTGGGTTACTTTCTCTAATATCTGAGCTTCATCTAAACTATCTCGAATTTTCTCGGTAACTCGTCTTATTAACGCTTCAAACTTAACCGCTTTTTCTAATTTAGCAGTACGACTTTTAACCTTCTTTTCTAAGTAAGTATTGAGACTCTGCACCTGCTGATAAAGTTCGGCTTGTTGAACTGCTATTCCTACATGGTTTGCTAAATGTTTGAGCAATTCAATTTCGGATGATTCCCATTGACGCGCGTGTTTACAATGTTGAACAATTAACAATCCCCATAATTTTTCCTCCGCAATAATAGGCACTACTAAATTGGCTTTTACATCAAAATTCTTTAAAAAATTTACGTAGTATAAAGTTAATTCCTCAGACTCAATATCTTCTATTACTTGAATTTGCCCTTGTCTAAATTGTTCTATATGTTGCTCGGTAATACAAGAATCATCAATTTTGGAACCAATAACCGCTGCTAATGGTGCAACCGCCGACTCGGCAATCATCAGCCCGCTCCAATCTGACTCAAAACGATACACTAAAACCCTATCGGTTTGCAGAAATAGTCTAACTTCTTCTACAGTTTGGTTGATTATAGAATCTAAATCTAAAGATTGCCGAATTCGCAGGGCAATTGCTCCTAACAACCGTTCCCGCTCGACTTGAGAGGCAAATCTTTTTTTGTGGGCTTCTGAGATAGGTTTAGACAAGTAGCTCAATCCACAATCTATAATAACGATTTGTTGGAAAAATTAATATTTCCTTTACAATCTTAACATTTAACTTAACAAATTATTATATTCTGCTGCTTCTACAGTTTAAATCAAAGTCAATCATTAACAAATGCTTAACGAAGGATTCGCCTTCAAACTCTCATGTTAAGTTTTATTAACGTAAACAAAGAAGCCAGCCTTCGCAAAAATAAGTGTTAATAATAGAGGTGATGAATAAAGAGGAGATTTTGAGGCGATATATATCGGGAGAAAGAGATTTTAGGAAAATCGATTTGTCTCAAATAACTCTTTGTCAGGTAGATTTATGTGCAATTGATTTTTCTCAAGCAATTTTAACTCGATCCAATCTTAAAGGCATTAATTTAAGTCAGGCATTGTTAGCTGAAGCAGATTTGACAAAGGCTTTTTTAGAGCAAGCTATTTTATGCGGAGCTTCGATGCATTTAGCGAATTTGAGTCAAGCTACCTTAACAAAAGCCGACTTGAGAGAGGCAAATCTTAGTGAAGCGCTACTATATCAAGCTTCATTAAGGAAAGCTCAATTGCAAAAAGCGAATTTGAGTCAGGCTATTTTACGAAGGGCATTTTTGCGAGAAGCAGATTTGAGTCAAGCAAATTTAGCGCAAGCAAACTTAGGGCAAGCAAATTTGATTAATGCGGATTTGACAGGAGCAGACTTGAGTGGAGTGAATTTGGAAGGAGCTTCTTTAGTTGAAGCGAATTTAAAAGGAGCGAATTTAGAAGGAGCGAATTTGAATCGGGCTGTTTTGACAGGGGCGATTATGCCTGATGGGAAGGTTTGTGGTTAGAGAGTAGGAATCTGGCGGTTGAAACCGCTTCTACACGGGCGAAACCTGCCTCCGCAGGTTATAGACGAAAAGCCCCCCTTAAACAAGGGGGGTTGGGGGGATCTCAATATTTGGAATGCTATTAAATTGCCAAGAGAAAAAATTAAAGCTTTTTCAAGAGATTACAGATTATTTTATTGGAAAAAAAGCCACTTTATTTGCTTATAGCCCTAGTTTAGAGGAACTATATGTACTTTAGGACTTACGCAGCGATGACGATAAATTAAGTATTTCAGCCGTTTAGATCCCCCCAACCCCCCTTAAAAAGTGGGGCTTTTCGTAAGTCTTATACTTGTTGAAAAAGGTTGAAGAATTACCGTAATTTTCCCCGATTACCAATTACCTAATCCAATACCGCCAAAACCTGCTTCGGTAATAACTTATCTTTAAACCAAACAATTTTTGCAGGAACATTATCTAATTTAACTCCGGCTTTATCTAAGTTTAAACGCTCGGAAATTGCTAAAATTAAATCATTGCGTTCGGCTGTTCTAACCTGATAAAATTTCTTTTGTAAATATTCAGGTCGCCAGTATCCAACTATTTCAAATAAATAGGTTCTACCGTCGGGATGAACTAATCTAAAATCGGGAATCATCACGCTACCAGGAATAGGAATTAAATCAACTTCACGCTCCAATACCCATTCCGTTTTTGCTGAATTCCATTTACTAACAAAAGATGCTTCGAGCATACTATCGTATTCTTTTGCCGGTGGATAGTGAGAAACTAATCCGCATTCGGAATTTAGCGTAAAACGTCCGGTTTTCCAATTACCAGAATAAAAATCTTTTACTTGTAAAGTTGCTGCCAAACTCCATCTCGTCACGTGAAGTAAAGCCGGAATTAACTTGGCGATCGCCAGTCCATATCTGGTGCTAGGATTAAACAAACTCGTAGGGCCATCAACAGTAATTGTAAACCCGTGGTCGGCATCTCCTTCGATATAAGACATCAATTGAAACAATTTAAGATAGCGAAATAAAATCTTATATTCGCCGGGAGTATTACGATGAGCATTTATGATTAATTGACTGGCTTTATAAAAAATACCTTGAACTTGAGAAAGATTATATCTGTGTAACAAAGCTTCCGGTGTCGGAGCATCAAAAGTCGTTAAAATTTTGTTTTCATTTAAGTCAGCATACAAACCCTTACTAACTTGTTCGGGTAAAACTTCCTTATCAAGTTCGTGACATAATTCATCAGCAACTTTTTTCAAAGTAAACTTAGCAGTATCGCGACTGGCGACAGATTTTGCAGCGCAAGCAAACACCTTTTCTCTTAACATCGGAGGTTCCAAAGGACTTATAATTTCAAAAGTAGAAAAACTGCTTTTAATAATATGAGCCAAACCCCGTTTTATCTTATAATCCGTATTATCACCTTCCATTTCAGCCAGCCGACGCTCAAGCTCACCCTGAGTCTCACCAACGGCTTTTTGATAGCAATCAATCAACTCAACCGCCAACTTTAAATGGAATTTATCAATATTCAACCGCTTCGGAATAATTTGTTCGCCATTTTGACGAAACATCAATAAATCAGATGGCAACATTTTCAGTTAACAGTTATCAGTTATCAGTTATCAATAGGGGATTGGGCATGGGGCATTGGGCATTGGGCATTGGGAAGAAGATAAAAAGTTCTTCACTACTCCTAACTCCTAACTCCTAACTCCTAACTCCTAACCTTCCCTTCTCTCAAGTTTCAAAGTCAGTCTCATCAATCATTTCTAATGCATAAAAAATTGCTGCATCTGCATCGGTAAGAGTTGTTACCCCATCTTTAATCAGATGCTTATTGATAACTCTCCAAGCTTCTGGATGAGTCTTTCTAAACTTTTGTAATCCATCAAAAACTGAGCGTAAATCCCGATGCAACTCTTGTTTTTTGTTCATAATGTAATTGGTAATTGGTAATTGGGGATTGGGCATTGGGCATTGGGCATTGGTAGTTGGTAATTGGTAACTGATAATTGGTAATTGGTAATTGGTAATTGGTAAACTCCTAACTCCATCCGTTGCCAAACTCCATCCGTTGCCAAACTCCATCCGTTGCCAAACTCCATCCGCTGCCAAACTCCATCCGTTGCCTAACTCTCATCATCATCCCAAATATTCATCTGCTTATTCCGAGTCTTATATTTACTATCAGATTTCTCCGCTGCTTTATAACTGCTCCTTCCACCATTGTTATACATCACCCTTACATTTCCAGTACCATCTCTGCGTTCTCCGCGTCTGTGCGTATCAACTCCTCTGCGTCTTTCCGATGTCCTTTCTTCGCTAGTATCTTCCGCAACTACTTCGTATAAAATAGCCTGCTTATTTTTAACATTCCCTTTTCTCAAAACTCTTCCCAATCTTTGAATATATTCCCGTGCCGAACCAGTTCCCGATAATATAATTGCGATGCTGGCTGCGGGTACGTCTACGCCTTCGTTCAATACGTGGGAGGCTACAAGCGATTTGTATTCGCCTTCTTTGAATTTAGTTAGTATGGCGTGTCTTTCTTTCACTGGGGTTTGATGAGTTATAGCTGGGATTAAAAACTCGTTGGAAATTCGATAAACTGTGGTGTTGTCGGCGGTAAAAATTAACACTCTTTCTGGATAATGCTTTGCTAATAAATCGGCTAAAATTCTAATTTTTCCATCGGTACCCAAAGCGATTTCTTTTGCTTCTCGATGGGCTAACATGGCGCGTCTTCCAGATTGAGATTTCGCGCTCATTTGCACAAATCTCTGCCAACCTTGAATGCTTCCTAAAGAGATTTTAGAATCTTTCAAAAAATTATTACGGGTTTGCATTAATTCACTGTATCTCTCCCGCTCTTTCTGAGATAATTTAACTTTAATTTGAACTATTTCATGCTCTGCTAAAGCTTTCCCCGCTAAATCTTCGGCTCTTTTACGATAAACTTCCCTACCAATAAGATAATTTAAATCGGCGTGTTTGCCGTCGGTACGCTCTGGTGTTGCACTCAGCCCTAATCGATAAGGCGCGATCGCAAATTCGGCAATAACTTTATTAAAATCGGTTGGTAAATGATGACACTCATCAAAAATTATCAACGCATATTGATTCCCTAACGTTTCTGCATGAATTGCGGCGCTATCATAAGTAGAAACTAGTATAGGCGTTCTATCTTTGGAACCACCACCGAGTAAACCTACCTGCACATCAGGAAAAGCGGCTTCTAAATGAGCGTACCATTGATGCATTAAATCTAAAGTGGGTACCACAATCAACGTAGTGCGTGGCGTAGATTCCATTGCCAACTGTGCCAGATAAGTCTTCCCTGCTGCCGTAGGAAGCACCACAACACCTTGTCTTTTAGCTAACTTCCACGCCCTTAAAGCTTCACTTTGATGGAGATAGGGTTCCATCACCAAACCCGGATTCATTTCTACAGGATAAAATCCCCTAGCTTCATCGACAAAATCGGTTTTTTCAGCTTGCAAAGCTTCCACCAAACGACGGTATTCGATCGCCTTGATGCGGAATTTTTCTACGCGATCGTCCCACGTTGCAAAATCCATCCATGCCTTACCCCGTGGAGGTGGATGCAAAATTAACGTACCGCGATTAAATGTTAGCTTTGGTGTGCGACCCATTTAGAGTTATCTTTACTCTTATATACTTTTACTAATACCTTATAACGGTGCATAATTAGTCACCAAAATCAAAATTAAACTTAAAAAATAGGCTATTCATTCAGAAAAATTACAGATAAATATAATTGATCGTGTTTTAAATTTAACTTGTATGCATGAGGTTATATATACAAGTCAAATAAATTTGATTTGTAAAGAATTGTATTATATTATTTATATTTTTATAGGAATTATTTTTAATTTCTCTCTTTTCTTCTTCCTCAACGCTCTGGGCGCTCTAGAAGGGTTTTTTTCATTTTAGTACGGCAAACAAAAATAAATTGCGAGAAATCTTTTCTACTCCCTATTACAATTAGAATTAAGAAACAAAGCGAAATTATAATTACTACTAAAGTGTCTGAATTGTCATTACGGGATAAATATCTGGCTTTAATCGACGAAATTGTCCAAGCTACCCTCAAGGGCAAAATTAGCTCCCAGGGACAAGTGTATCAAATGCTGCTCAAAGGCGTTACCGTGGGAACTGGAGAAGTATTTGAGTTAGTTTTGAGCGAGACTTTAGATTCTACGACTTTTCAAGTTGAAGCTCAAACTGATGAATTTAAAAAAGCAAAAGCTACCCGTAGTTTGAGGGCATTAAAGACAATTCAAACGCAGTGGAAACAAGTAGAAGAACAAAATAAAGCCACAGAATCAATTTTATCTGCTGCCAGAGAAATTACCACAGCACCAGAAAACGAACGTCTGGCGATATTTGTGCGCGTTACCGATCCAAATCGCAAGCATCCTTTAAATCAGAAACAACTCCAGCAGCTAGCAAAATCATTACAAAAGAATGCCGAGACTTTTAAATTAGATTATTTATCAGAATTTGCTCAAGGAATCACTCGCGGCATAACTTCTTGGGGGAAATTACAACAACATTTGATCAGCTGGATGTACGAACAAAATCGCGCATCAATTGGATTTGGTGGAGTACCTGGAGAAAATGGCCCTTGGGCAACATGGGGAAGACAGGTTGATGGTGAATTTAGTAAAGGGTTATTTAATACTTTAGCTAAACAAGAATCTCCGATTGAATTTGCTCAAAATAATCGTAGTATTAGTCTTAGCGACTGGGTTGAATTGACATTAAATTTGCAATTTTTGCAGCGAGGATTAGTTAATTGGTTCGATCAACAAGCTTACAATGTCAAAGCAGGATCTAACTTATCAATTTCCACTTTTTTAACATTTTCTGTTATTTGGAGTCAGTTAGGAAACGGTTTTGGTGTAGATACTTCCTATGGCAGTGCAGCATGGCAGATAGTGTTACAAATACTGCGTAACTTTTCTCAAAGACCGTATTTTCCTTTATATGGTGGCATCTTCGCTTCGTTTTCAGGTGATTATTTAAAAGGTGCGCTTTCCTATTTAGATCAACCTTTACAAAGAGTAGAAGGAACTCAAGAAAAAGCTAGAATTTTAACGATTTTAGGTTATTCTCAAAGAGCATTAGGACAATATGAAAGTTCGGCCAAATTTCATCAGCAAGCTTTAGAAATAGCTCGTAATGCAGAAGATAAACCTTGTGAAATAGCTAACTTAAATCATCTTAGCCGTACTTACGTTGAGCAGAAGAATTACACCGAAGCTATCAATAATTCTCAACGAGCATTGATATTAAGCAGGCAAGCAGGAGATAAAGTTTCTGAAGCCAACGCTTTAGCTAATTTAGGCTATAGCGAAGTAATGCAGGCTCAAGAATCGGAAGAAGAAGCAGATTATGAAATGGCGATAAATTATCTACAACAAGGTTTGAATTTATCCGAAAAATTAGGTGATTTGCAAAGTAAGGCTTTATGTTTAAGTAGTTTAGGAGTAGCTTATATAGTTACTCAAGAAGCCTCAAAAGCAATCAAACATTTAGAAGAAGGTTTTAAGACAGCACAAACTTCCGGTGATTTGTATTTACAAGGATTGAATTTAACAAACTTAGCCGAAGCAAATTACAGCTTAGCCAACTTTGAAAGAGCGATTTATACAGCTTCATTAGGAATGTATATACTCAATCAAATATCGTCACAAGAATGGCATAAACCCGCGAGATTATTATCAATTTTACAAAATCAGTTAGGAGACAATGGTTTTAAAGAATCATTAGGAAAAAATCGTCCTAAAATGATTTCCTTTATTGGCGTAGATGGTTTCGACTATATTCCCGAATTGATAGAAGAATATCGCCGGAATTCATAATTGCTTGTATGTAGTTGCGCTTCAGCGCCTCTTATATCAAGATTGTAGGTTGTGTTACGACATCAAGATAATTTATTAGAGGTAATAAATTTGAATCGTCATAACGCACCATTTGATTTCGTGGAAAGCAAATAGATTAGAAAAATATGTTTGTAGTTGCGCTACTCTACGAGAAAGCTTCGCTTACAGCACTTCCGATAAGAGGCGAAGACGGCGCAACTACGAGCCATTATAATCTTAATCTAAAATCTAAAATCCAAAATTGAAATGACTAAAATAATTTTCGACACAGATCCCGGCGGTGATGATATATTCGCTTTATTATGGCTGCTAAGTTTACAAAAACAAGGTTTAGCTCAGTTAATTGCAGTTACCACCGCTGAAGGCAATATCAATTCTAAATTGACTTTTATTAATGCCAGTAAAGTTTTGAGTTTAGGAGGCTTCGAGCAAGTAGAATTAGCGCGTGGTGTAACGGTTAAAAATCCTCAAGCCGATGCTGCTTATATTCACGGTATGGATGGTATGGGTAATATTTCTAATCAATTACCCGCAGCTAAACACGATTTTGATAAAGCTGTTTATTCCGATGACTTAATTATAGATAAACTTAACGCCCATCCTGGAGAAATTACCATCATTGCAGTTGCACCTCTAAATAATTTAGCTGCTGCTGAAACTAAAAGCCCTGGTATTTTGAAAAAAGCTAAAGAAATTGTCATCATGGGAGGTGCTTTCAAAGTACCAGGTAATGTCACTCCTCATGCTGAATTCAATATTTTTTATAATCCCGAAGCCGCAGAAAAAGTATTTGCTAGCTGCAATAATATTGTAGTTTTACCTTTAGATATTACCGAAAAATTAATTTTTACCCCAGAAATGGCTGAAGATATTGTTCGTAAATCTGAAACTAATTTAACTCAATTTATATCAGATTTATGCAACTTTATGACAGAAGCTAATTTACGCTACCGTCAAACGAAAGGTGAAAAAGGTTTTTTAGTTCATGATGGTGCTGCTGTCGCTTATCTTTTTTATCCCGAAAATCTACTCTTCCGTCGTGCAAAAGTAGATATTGAAACTCTAGGAAATTATACTTTAGGAAAAACTCTTTTTGATGAGAGATTTACTGCTAAAACTGACGCTAATGCTTGGGTTGCTTTACAGGTTGATAAAGTAGGTTTGCTGTCTAGCTTAGTTGAGGATTTGAATTTTTTGTGTATGAATAATGCATTTTAAACGCAAACGGGCGTAAAGCTTTATAGAAAACTCCGCGCTCCTCAGCGCTAACCTTCGCGTCACTCTGCGTTTCAAAAATTATCTCCAAAAAGAATTATATTTTCAGTAAATATTTCGTTAACTGTATTTAATAAAACTTTACTTCTACCGATATCATGAGTCAAAGTGTAAGTGTTTGATTTAACTAAAAACTAAAAAATAATTAATCTGCCTTAAAGGGTAGTTATAGCTGGTACTAAATATACTATAGGATGATTTCAAACTGCTTTATTAGATTATAAATTAAGAAAGTAAGAAAATCTAGTTTGGTTTAACTTAGTTATTCTATAATTCAATTCTAAAAGTTATGTATATCTAATTATGAAAACCCTTGCATCGCATTATCAAAAAATCAAGGAAAAACTCAAGTCTCGTCTCGATGCTGTAAATACAGTTGAGGAAGTAGTAATAATTGTTAGAGATGAAATCAACCAGCTTACCGATCTTAATGGCGAATATATCAAAGAATTAACTCCACCACAAGCACGCTTGGCTCGAAATATGTTGGAGGGGATGAAAGAAAATATTCAAATATTAGCTTCGGTTGAATTACAAGATTTGAGCGTAGATATTCCAGAAAAATCCTTTGATATTTCCGAAGTACAAGCTGAGTTGAATAAAAATATTTTATCACCTTTGAATAATGCTATTCAAACTCAACAAAATATTCAAAATTGGACTTCACCTGATTATTATAAGCAGATACTTCTAAAACCAATACAAAAAAGTCGCGTTATAGTTAGTAGTTTGCTCGCAGCAGGTATAGCGGGAACTTTGGAAGGAGGAATAACTTGGGGTTTAGTCGGAGCAGGAATCGGTTTAGTTTCTGGAGGTGTTTTTAGTCAGGTTGTCAAACAGAAGCAATTATCAGGTGTAGGTTCTAATTTGCAGCAAGAAGTTATTCAAAATCAACCTAAAATAATTATAGATACTAATAAATTACTTACTTATTTATACCAAAATTTTCAATCGATCGATCAAACAGTTTTAGCTTACGGTGCAAAGGAAGAAAAATCCTCACAACCCGATTTAGAAAACAATTTAGACTTATTAGAATATCTCCAAGAATTAATGGCAGATGCCCTTGATGCAGAAACTCAACTACCAATTTCTGTACGCAGACGCATCGAACAAGCTATAACAATTTTAAGACGTTATGGAATTGAAGCTAAAGTTTATCAACCCGATATATCAGCAAATAAAGCTTGGGATATGTTCTATTTTGAACCAAGTATTGATCCAAATGTTACCGATTATGTGACATTAAAACACGCTTTTGTGAAAGATGAAAAAGTGCTGTTACCAGGAAGCGTGATCGAACCCTCATCTACATCTAATTAATAGAATAAAACTCTTTTTCCTACTCCCTACTTCCTACTCCCTACTCCCTAGCCTCAACGATAATTTTTCTTACTCACCTACTTACATAAACAAATGCAAGATTACCATAATACTAAAATAGTCGGGTTTGATTTAGGGCACGGAGAAACAGCCTTAACTTGGGTGCGTGCGGATAATCAAGAAACAAATCCTCAAAGCTTATTAATCAATAATCGTAAAAGCCAAATAACTGCGATCGCGCATCATCCGCAGCGGGGAATCATCATCGGTGAAATGGCTTGTCAGCTTGCAGATGCAACTGTTTTAGAAATCGCTTTTAAAACTAGAAAGTTTCAGGATTTCTCTTATCAAAAGACGATTGAACAATTTGTCAATGCGATTTATCAACATTTAATCGATACCAATCAAATTCAAACTGAAGATACCAATTACTTTTTTATCGGTTGCCCTTCAGGATGGTGGATAGAAGAAATTCAAACTTATCAACAAATACTTTCTGAAACCGTACCCAATGCGACGGTGGTGAAAGAGTCGCGGGCTGCTTTAATGCACGCCAAAGAAAGCGGTATTTTTACAATTCAAGAATTAGAAAAATCTGTATTAGTAATTGATATTGGCTCTTCCACAACTGATTATACCTTAGTTAAGGGTATGGCAGATACTCCGATTGATTTTGGACACGATTTGGGTGCATCTTTAATTGAAAAAGAAATACTCAATAAAACTTTAGAGTTACATAGAAAATATCGAGAAAAACGCGAAGATATTATACATTTAGGAAAACATCTCAAAGAAGAAGAAATTTGGACTTTAGAAGAAATTGAGAAACTAGAAACAATTCTTAAACAAAGCCCTATATATCGCAATCGTTGCGAGCTTCGCTGCCGTAAAGCTAAGGAAGAATATTTTAATTATCAAGATACCTATCAAGATGATTTTGTTAACGTTGGTAGCGAAGATATTCAGCGCAAGTTTAAATTTTCACCTTTGGTAAACGGGAAAATTATCAACGCAATTCTCAATCAACCTTTACAGCAATTAGATAATAAAAGCTGGCGCGATGACTTCGGAAGTCAGTTAAAAGTAGTCAAACGCAAATTAGACGAACTATCTATTATACCAAGTGCAATTTTATTAACTGGTAGCGCTTCCAAAATGGGTTTTGTGTTGGAAATATCTCAAGAAATCTTTCCTAATTTACCTTGCAAACGCGATGGCGAACCCGAATTATGTATTGCCAGAGGATTAGCGCGTTGGGGAAGAGTGTATATTCGTACATCCGGTTTTATGGATGAAATTAGTCAATTTTTAGATAACGAATTGACGGGAATTGTCGGAAATCATGTTCCAGCATTCTTAGATAAATTATCAGAAGAATTAGCCAACGGTTTGGTTGAAGAAGTTGTAAAACCTTGCGTTAAATCTTGGCGAAATCGAGAAATTCTGACGTTAAAAGCTTTAGAAGTAGAAATTGAAAATAAAGCCAAAAGTTGGCTGACGGGAAGCGATGGTAATGATAAAGTTACCAAATGCCTATTAGCATGGTTGGGAAACGTACAGGATGAAGTTAGAGAAAAAACTGATTCTATTTGCAGTAAATATGGTTTACCTTTAGGTACTTTTGGTAGTAAAACTATCGACTTAGGAGATCATACCGGCAAAGTTCCGACATCTATTTCATTTGACGACTTAAGCGGACTTTCCTTATTTGTTGGACACCTTGTAGCTATTATAGTTGGTGTTGTTATTGCTAGTTTATTCCACGTGATACTTTTCGCTGGAATTATTGCTCCAATTATTGGAATTGTTGCTTACTTCGCCGGTGAATCATTAGTTAAGGAAACAGATATTCCCGGTTTTGTACGTAAATTTGTTTCTGATAGTAGAATCAACGATTTAGCGGTTAAGAAAAAGCCGGAATTGCAGCAGAAAATCTACGAAACATTAACAAAAGATCCAACAATTGCAATTAAATTAGGTAAATCGATTAGCGAATGGTTGAAAGAAACCGTACAGGAGCAAGCTGATAGAGCGCGGTTGTTGATTGCTTGATCTCGTGGTGCGTTGCGCTTTGCGACAACACACCCTACAACTACATTTAAGGATAATTATATAATAAATATTATGAATATTTTTTTTGGTAGGATAAAAATGAAAATTTATAATCTGCACCTTGCTTCTTTCTTCTGTATCTGTGGTACATTCGCATCAGTAATTGTTGGTGCTATGGGTACAGCTAAAGCTCAAGAAGCTGTACAGTTACCCAATCAATCTGTATTAAATGGTTTGTATTCTCCAACAGCATCTGAGATATTCTTTGAAGAAGGAAAACGGAAGATAGAAAGAGAAACAAAAATTTTACTTAATCCACGACGTTATAAGAAAGAAAGTATTCTTAAGAACAATATAGTTGACACTAAAATAATCGAAGAATTAGAGGAAACAAATCCTATTTTAAATTTTCCTAATGATGGTTTGCAGTAATAAGTAAGGCAGTTGGGTTACTCGCAGAGATTGCTCCGCTTACACTCCGTTCAACCCAACCTACATAATATGTAATGTTCTACTAACGGCAGCCAAGAGCGATCGCCTTAATACTGGTTAATTAATTCAAGCTTCAACAAACTGCAACGCCACTCCATTCATACAGTAGCGTTTGCCAGTAGGCTTGGGGCCATCGTTAAATACATGACCTAAATGTCCGCCGCAGCGATGACAATGAACTTCGGTACGTCTGATAAAAAATGAATTATCCGCCTCGGTATCAATTGCTCCTGGAATGGCAGCGTAAAAACTCGGCCAACCCGTACCGCTGTTAAATTTAGTATCAGATGTAAAAAGCGGTAAGTCACAGCCAGCACATATATAAGTACCTTTGCCATATTGTTTATCAAGCGGGCTGCTGCGAGCGCGTTCGGTTCCATGTTCGCGTAGTACATAAAACTGGGCAGGTGTCAAAATTTCGCGCCATTCTTCTTCAGTTTTAGTAATATCAAACTCGTTGCCAGCAGTTGCTATAACTGTTGATTTACCAATTAAATATTGCGATAACCATGCCGTACTTAATATTACTCCCCCAGCTTCTAAAAAATATCTTCTTTTCATAATTAGGATTGCTTTTTTTAATAATTAACCCGATGGCAATTGTAAACTTTAATAGTGAGTCTAGCCTGAAAAAACGATTAAAGCCAGATAATAATTATACCGCGATTACCTGCGACTGACTTTAATATTGAACTCTAAAATATGACACTATATAAGTAACTGAAATTCCAGTTTCAACTCATGCTTAATCCCACCGTCATCATTCCTCAAGCCTTCAAAGTCACCCACGAACAATTCAAAGAATTAGCAAGTGCCAATCGCGATATAAAATTAGAACGAACTAAAGAAGGAGAATTAATAATAATGGCTCCAACAGGAAGCGAAACGGGAAACCGCAATACTGATATTAATGGACAATTATGGTTTTGGAACCGTAAAAAGAAATTAGGAGTAGTATTTGATTCATCTACAGGCTTTCATTTACCAAATGGTGCAGATCGTTCCCCGGATGCTTCTTGGGTAAAAATAGATCGTTGGGAAGCTTTGACGGCGGAAGAAAAAAAAGGTTTTGCTCCTATATGTCCCGATTTTGTTGTGGAATTGCGTTCTGCTTCCGACAATATGAAACCTTTGCGAGAAAAGATGCAGGAATATATTGAAAATGGAGCAAAGTTAGGCTGGTTAATTGACCGTAAAAATTGCAAAGTTGAAATATACAGACAAGGTTTTGATGTTGAAATATTAGATAATCCTGCTTCTTTATCGGGTGAAGATATATTACCTGGATTTGTTTTAGATATGGCTGAAGTTTGGTAGTTTTTTTAATTAAATTTTCTGTAACAAAATAATGTGTAGAGACGTAAAATTTTACGTCTCCAATTTGAATCTATTAACCTTATTCCGGCTTAAATTCCAACGAAACACCATTCATACAGTAACGCTGCCCTGTAGGCTTGGGGCCATCACCAAATACATGTCCTAAATGGCTACCGCAGTTACTGCAATGAACTTCAGTTCTAGTCATAAACAGCTTTTTATCTACCGAAGTCTCAATTGCATCATCCATAGATGCGTAAAAACTAGGCCAGCCAGTACCGCTATTAAACTTAGTTTCCGAACTAAAAAGAGGGTGCCCGCAAGCAGCACATACGTAAGTCCCCTTGTCATAATTTTTATCCAAAGGACTCGTACCAGCAGGCTCGGTACCGTGCTTCCGCAATACCTTAAACTGTTCTGGTGTTAACTGTTGCTTCCACTCTTCCTCAGATTTACTAACTTTGAATTCACTATTTGAAGTTGTCATAATTACCGAAATTCCGAAATCAATAGGCTAATAATTATATTTAAACGCAATATAAAGTTACATAACACTATCTCAGGATGGGAATGGGAATGGGGAGTTAGGAGTTAGGAGTTAGGAGTTAGGAGTTTGGCAACGGATGCAGTTTGGTAACGGATGCAGTTTGGAATTTTATTCCCCATGCCCAATTACCAATTACCAATGCCCAATCCCCAATGCCCAATCCCCAATGCCCAATCCCCAATTAATTCATAATTTTCGGCACTTTGAAATATTCGCCTTCTTGCTCTGGGGCACTTTGGAGGATTTCTTCTCTGTTGGGGTAAGGCTGTAGATTGTCTTCGCGTGTCACATTGCTGACATCGATCGCTCTGGTTGTGGGTTCTACGTTGGTAACGTCTAATTCGCTTAATTGCTCGAAATAATCGAGAATATCGCCTAATTGAGTGGTGAATTGATCTTCTTCTTCCGCTGTTAATTCTAAACGGGCAAGATGAGCTACTTTACGTACTTGTTCGCGATCGATCATGTTTTTCTCACTGATAAATTAACAATTAGAGCAATGGTAGTTAATCATAAATAAATAAGGATAGACGGGCAAGATATTCGTCCCCAAAAAATTTATAAGGGGTTCGTAGTTGCGCTTACAGCGCCTCCGGATGCCCGAATATGAAATTACAAACCTTTGATGAGTTTCTTGGTTCGTAGTAAGGGCTTAAGCCCTTGATTTAAGGACTAAAGTCCTTACTACTAACTCCTAAAAATACACATCAATTTGCGATCGCCCTGTTGTTTTGAGCCAGTTTTGGGCTTCGATGTAGTTGTTGGGAGCCATGCGAATAGCTCGAATCCAGTAATCGGCGGCTCTATCAAATAGCGCTTCTCCTCCATCTTGATCTCCGGCTTCTTTGGCTTTTTCACCTTGGAAGTGGTAAATAACGGCGATGTTGTTCAAAGCTTGAGGTAAACGGGGATTATATTCGATTGCTTGATGATACAGTTCGAGTGCTTTTTCATGGTTGCCGTTACTGGCGTAGATTAAGCCCATGTTGTAGAGGATATAGCTCTTATCGTTAGTATCTTCTTCTAGTTCTAAAGCTTCCTCATAGTTTTCCAAAGCTTCAGCATATTCACCATCTGCTTGGGCTGACATTCCATCTCGATAGTAAACAAAAGCTTCTTTGGCTCTTTTGTTCGCTGGCAGCAGCTTTAATATAAGGTCTGCCATTACTGTAAAGGATTTATCGATAAAATTATCGTTCTTCTGAGTTCTTGGCATATCTGACAATAATTATGGCGGTTACTAGTAACTGTTAATTTAACCGATCGATTTGCTATTTACTGTTAATTTTTCTCTCTTTCGGGCGTTATGCATTCGGGACTGGTATGATACGGACTGTTAACTTTGGTGCTGACACGATAAGCGCTCATTTCTTCAGCTCCATAGGGGCGCAATAGTTTCTGTAATAATTCGGTATTGTTTTGCTGGGGATCTAGCCATGTTTCGTAATCTGATTGTGGGAGAATCACTGGCATTCGATGATGAATTTGTTGTAACAATTCGTTAGCTTCTGTAGTCACAATTGTACAAGAAGTTATCTTTTCGTCTTCGGGAGAAAGCCATTCTTCCCACAAACCCGCGAAGGCGAAAGGCTGGTTATCTTGTAGCTGAAAATAATATGGCTGTTTTTTAGTTTCGACTTTCTTCCATTCATAAAAGCCATCCGCAATTATTAAACAGCGTCTGCGTTTAAAAGCAGAACGAAAAGAAGGTTTTTCTGCCAAAGTTTCCGCTCTGGCATTGATCGTTCTTGCTGCCATTTTAGAATCTTTTGACCATGAAGGAATCAATCCCCAACGCAGCGATCGACATTCGCGTTTTTTGGTTTCGGAATTATATACAACAGTCGCGATATTCTGCGTTGGTGCAATATTATATCGCGCTTCCCACTGACAATTACTTGTATCTGAAATATTAAAAACTTCTTTTACTCTCTCAGGTTCTGCTATCAAAGTAAATCTTCCGCACATATGATTGTCAACTCTGGGAAATATATGTCTATTTTAATACCTATGATAAATTATCTTTTTTAACAGATCGGAAAATAATTACAGTTATATAGCTATTCCCTGTTCCCTTTTCCCTATTCCCTATCCAAACAAAATGTTGGCACGGCTACTTAGTTTGCAAAATGATACGTATAATTTAATTTATCGAGTTAAAAATATGTCATGAACGTTGGTATTTTTAGTTTCAATAGTGTACTGATATTGAGCAAACAAGCATCAAAATATGATTTTTTTTTATCAAAATAATTTTTTATCTAATTTTGTAGATTATTATATATTTTATAAAAATTTGATAATTTATTTTCTGTTTGTTAGACGATTGATTATAATTTAAATCTTGATTGAATAATCATTCCACTTTTATATTTTTTAGCATGGAAACGCCGCGTTTGTATGATTTTTTACCGTCGGGTAATGGCTATAAAATACGTTTGTTATTAACACAAATTGGTATGCCATTTGAAAGAATAGAGATAAATATATTAGAGGGAGAAAGTAGAACGCCGGAATTTTTAAACATAAATCCCAACGGTAAAATACCAGTCTTAGAAATTGAAGAGGGTAAATACTTAGCGGAGTCAAATGCAATATTAATGTATACAAGTGAAGGTACAGAATTTCTTCCTTACGACCGTTTTTTGAAAGCACAAGTATTGCAGTGGTTATTTTTTGAACAATACAGCCACGAGCCATTTATCGCCACATCTAGATATTGGATTTCTATTTTAGGTAAAGCGGACGAATATAAAGAAGCATTACAAGAAAAACACGAACGCGGTTATGCAGCACTTGAAGTAATGGAAAATCATTTAACCGGGAAAAATTTCTTTGTTGGAGAGCGTTATACAGTTGCCGATATTGGTTTATTTGCATATACCCACGTTGCGGATGAAGGAGGATTTGATTTGAGTAGATTCAAAGCAATTCAAGCTTGGATAGAAAGGATTAAAGCTCAACCAAGATTTATTGGAATTGGGGAAGGATAGGGGTATGGGGAGATGGGGAGACAAGGGGATGGGGAGATGGGGAGATGGGGAGATGGGGAGAAACCAATTACCAATTACCAATTATCAATTACCAATCCACCATGCCCCATGCCCAATTATTTTATTGCTTTAGTATTTCTAAAAACTAGTACTATTAGGCAAACGAGAAGGAAGAAAAACGGGGTAGCATTCTCCGCGACGTTTATTTCGTACTTCAATCCGTTTTTCTATTACTTCCAAGCGTTTCTGTAAACCTTTAAGAACTCTTATCGCTCTGGGATCTTGAAAGCTGTTTTTACCGAAATCTGTAAATGCCTTGGGGTCAAGTTTGGTACTAACATTAGATATAGCCAGAACCTGGGCAACAGATGGTTTTACGCTGGGTAGAAAAGTTGTGAGGCTGTTTTCGTTAGGGAATTTTCCTTTAGCTGTAGGAATCGGCTCGTAAAACGCTCCAGGCATATTAGGAATAAAAGCCATATATTTATATTGAATCAAAGCAATGGCTGAATGTTGGGGACCACTAGTAAAAATAATTTGTGTCAAAATGTCAATTAATTGGTCGCGGTTTGTCAACTTTGCTGGTAGAGAAGATACGCCAAATCCACCATCCGAAACGGGTTTTCGTAAAGTTTGAAGCCAATTTTGTAGCTCGAAATCTTGACGAACATCCTGGTTAGATTTGTAATAAATTCCGATATATCTACTTACATAGTCTTCCAAGGTGTTCCAAAGCAGCAACCCATCGTCTCGATAGGGAAAATTTCTCAATGTAAAAGGATTATCTACACCCCGTTTGCGTAAATTGTTGGGGAGAGCAAAGCTGCTGAAATTGTTGAAAAAGTCAGATACACCTCGTTCGGAAAGTTTGAGCGAGCTTTCCAAAGTGCCGGGAAAGAATACATCTATTAATCCTCCTGGATTGATCAACACTTCATCAGCACGGTTATTGACTGCCATTGTGAACTCAAAGTGAGGCTTTAAAAGTACGTTTACGGGATGGCGAGCGGGGAGTTCCCTTCGAGTCGCTAAAGCTATTGGTTCGATTACTAAATGAGTTTGTCCCAAATGCCAGTAAAGTTCATGCACGTAAAAATCGGCATTTTGGGCAATCAGCTTGGCTAAAGTCCAGTCTACGCCATCTAAAGGCGTGCAAAGCAAACTTTCCCCTGGTACCTGCCCTAATTGAATCGCAATAGGAACTAATGGAAAGCCATTGCGTGTTTTATCAGCAAAATAAAGCGCAATTGGAGCAGTGAGAAATTTGTTCTCTTGGGGCTGAACGCTCTCAAGTATTTCATAATCGGTAACAAATAAACCGCCCTCTTGAATAGCGCTATCGAGAGTTTTATTAGTGCTTTTTCTGCCTCTTTTCGCACTCAACACGGCTTGAAAAATCTCGTCGGTTATTCCAAGTTTGTCGCGAAGATTGTAATCAAGCGTGAGAACATTCCTCAGTTCCATCGGGTTGGCACCAGAAAGTCGCTGTTGGGCAAATACATCATCGTTGCGGAAATCTTGAGCAATATCGGGTAAGGGTAGAACCGGAAACAGCGCTTTGTAATCATCCAAGCTTTCAAAAGGTTGAGGATTCTGTAGAAATGCCTCTTGATTTTCTACGGCTTTTTCCAACAAAGTTATTCGATTATCGTTATATCCCTCAGAAAATGCTTCTTGCTCGGGTAGAGTCTCCACTCTGGGTGAATTTGGTAGTCGTAACTCTAGCTGATATTCTTCCCGAGTCTGTTGCAACTGCATTTGTCGTTGTTGTTGAGTTGCGCTCGAATCCTTCTGAGGCAAGCTCGGGATGGTGGGATTATCTGGTGGCTCGGGTGTGTCGGGTTCAGTTTCGTTGTTGACTAAAGTTTCTAAACCAGGAGTACAGACTAAAGCCATCAGCGCCATCATGGTACGGCGCGAAAAAACGTACTGCTCGACTAACTCTTGTCGTCGTTGTTTTGGAGTTAACTTTCGCATTTTTCTTTTCTCCTAGAAAATTAGCAGTGCTTTATATATTTATGGGTATTATTACTTCAAAATATGCAATCACTCAAATATTTTTTTAATAAAAAATTGACTGAAAAAATTACAACCAGTAATAATTACTTCAAAAATTATGATTCAATTGCAATAATAGATACATTGATTAATGTAACTATTAAATAGTTAAAATACGGGCTTTTCAAAAAACAGTAAAGAAAGAAAGAAATCCATAATAAAAATTGTTACCCAACTGCTAACAACAGCTTTTGTTGACGATTCTCCAACTTCCTTGGCACCACCACAAGTAGATAAACCATAGCAACAACCAATAAAAGCAACTAAAACTCCAAAAACAAAACCTTTAAATAAGATAATAAATAAATCCGAGGGATCTAGAAAACTTCTAACCGATTCTAAAAATATCTCTGGAACTACCTGATAAAATTCTCCTGCGGCGAAAATTCCGCCAATAATTCCCGTAACTAAGGAAAAAATCGTTAATATTGGTAATAATAAACAGCAAGCAACGACTCTTGGAAGAACTAAGTAATCAATAGGATTAGTTCTCAACATATAAAGCGCATCAACTTGTTCGGTAACAATCATTGCACCAATTTCCGCAGCAAAAGCCGAACCAACTTGCCCTGCAACTATACTAGCCGTCAGAATTGGC
Source organism: uncultured Rivularia sp. (assembly GCA_964395005.1). GTDB lineage: Bacteria > Cyanobacteriota > Cyanobacteriia > Cyanobacteriales > Nostocaceae > Rivularia. The sequence continues at coordinate 5,584 of CAYMZW010000027.1, read as the reverse complement.
GCTAATTCTCGACAGAAAGCCAAAGCAAAAGCACCACCAACAGCATTAACAGCCCCAAAATTGACTAACTCTCTCGCAGTTTGAATCGTAAAAATCATACCTGCAAAAAAGCTTACCAGTAGCACCGGAGAAATCGAACCAGGCCCAACTTTCACCATATGCTCTAAAATATTTCTGTAACAGGTTTTTCCTTGTAATAAACGCAACCAAACTTGACCAAATAGCAGTAGAGCGGAAATTAAACGCACAACTTATATTTCCTGCTTGCTTTTGGTTGCAATTCTAACCTTATTAACTATTTAGTTGCGAATGATATTGTATCAATGGGTGAATTGGGGAATTGGGGATAAATAGTTAGGAGTTAGGAGTTAGGAGTTAGGAGTTATTAATTATTATTTCTTCCCCCTCTTCCCCCTCTATGTAACTGTAACTGTCCCCTTTGTCTCCCCATATGAACTAATCCGTATCAATCTCAATGAGCTTTTGACGCGAGGAAGCCCCAGATTTAATGCGGATATAAGATTTTGGTACGCTATATTTTTTTGATAAGACTTTGATTAACTCTTCATTAGCCTTACCGTCTACAGGTGGCGATTTTAAACGTATCGTCAGACTGCCATCGTCTTCTTCAATGATTTTTTGCTCTTTAGAATTAGGCTTAACTTTAACTGTTATTTGCATGAATTAGGGAATAGGGAATGGGGAGAAAGAATTTTTGATATTTTCCTTTGGATAAGTCCTAATATTAAGATTATTAGATAATTAATATGAAAAAAGTACGCTATTCGTCATAGCGCACCTTATAAGTAGATAATTGATAATTGTTAACTGTTCACTGTTCACTGTTAACTGATTTCAGGCTCACCTGGATTACCGTTACCAATTACAGAAATTTTGTGTCGGTAAACTAATTCGCCGCCATACCAACCGGAAACACCAAGAAGGGTAGCTACGACAGTGGAAATTGCTAATCCCCAAGGTAATACTGCTCCTGCGGTAGAACCCAATCGTAATACTAAATTAATTAAAGTTAGTAATAAAGCAGCAATATTAAGAGCCATATGTGCCCAGCCAGCGGTACGTAAACGGGTTCTTCCTATTCTGAAAAAGTCTAACATTCCAGTAATAGCTGCTAAAATACCGGCTAAAAAACCACCTGCAATTAAATAGAAAGATGCTCTTGCCCAAAATACATCACTAGTGAACCAGAAAACACCATCTGACAAAAATGCACCAACTAAAAAAGCAATTGGAAATTGAACTAAAATAGGGTGAATTGGATGTCCTAAAACAGCTACAGTACTAGGTACGCCAGCATCTCTAAATTCTCTATCATCCGTTTCTAAAACTTTAGGAATATTAGGAAACGGTGATGTTCTTCTATCTTGAGTATTCATAATAAAAGGTTAAAGGTTAAAGGTCAAAGGTTAAAGGTGTAATTTGCTAACTGCTCACTGTTAACTGTTCACTGCTCACTGTTAACTGTTAACTGTTCACTGCTCACTGTTAACTGTTAACTGATTACTAGGTGGGGATTTTTTCGACGTAAGCTTCGGCTTGCATGATTAATTTTCCTGCTTCTACTTCTAAACTTTTTACTGTTAAATCCATTCCATCTAAATCAAAGTTGCTTAAATTCAATAATTCGCTAGTTTGATTTACTAATGCTTGTGTTAATTCAGGGGAAGTTTCTTCTTGATCGCCATAATCAACGTTTTCCAAAGTTACAGTTTTACCATCACTACTTACACGGGGTACTGCGGAAAATGCGATTTGATGTGTTTCCCCTGATTCTTTTAATATTAAACTGGCTTCTAACTCTACTTTGCCACCACCAGGTAAACGAAAATCTACTTTTCGAGGGACAATACTTGTAGATTTTCCATTAATATTAATTTTCTGGCTCATTAACTGTTGCTGCACGTATTCAGAATAGAAAGCGCGATTAATATCTTCTTCTAGTAAAACAACTCGCGTACTGCCTTTAGCTGGTTTGGTAAGTTCAATTTTTCCAAAAGCTGCCTTCATAGGATTGATAGCCACATCCTCAATGTGCATATCTAATTCTTCCATACGAAGGTCTTTATTCATGACTAAACCGTCGCCATCGATATCAACTGATTCTACCTCTCCCTGAACCGCTTTGAGAGCATCTGTTTTGATATCAACGTCTAAATCTTCAACTTCATCTAGCTGACTAGACATTCCGACTTCTGCGGCTTTATTAAGCGCTTCTTCGCCTAACCCTTTAGTTTCTGGCATTCTGGTGCTTTCTCCGATCGCGGCTTTCTTTAAGTCAATTTATGAGATTTATCAACAAAAGTTATCTCTCTAATGGGGTAGGGAAGGTGTTTTATTTATCAGTCTAAAAGGATAAATTTGATTTTAGAGCAGTAAAAGGTTGATAAAAGTTTTTTGAGTGGTAATTATAGATTAGTTTAATGAAATTGAGTTATTTTTGATAAATATTGCAACAATTAAAAATCCCCTTCTCGGAAGTAGAGAAGGGGTAAAGTATTTTGAGTTAATTCAGGTAAGGTAAAAGGAAAAGTGGAAAGAAAATTAAAGATAAATTGCTCGTATTTCTTCTAAGGTATTCTTGGTTTTAACTCCAGCAAGAATTGCTCTTAATACATCCACATCCTGTATTTGAGAAATTTCTGGTAAAAGTTCTAGGGCTTGGGCACCGAATTTCACTTCTAATAGTGCTTCAATACCTTCAAGTATTCCTTCTTGTTTTCCTTTTTCAATTCCCCTTTGCTCAACACTAGTTACATAAGGCATTTTTTTGTTCTCCTCATATTCAGTTACTTCATCCCAAAAACTGGTTTCTAACTCTTCTGGTAATCTCAGCACCCAATCGATAAACCGAAATAGGTTGATGATATCTTCTCTTTGATAACCTTTTTCGTAAAGTTGTTTTGTTAAGTACAGCTTCCATCGTTTGCGTACTTCGCTATCTTGGCGGGTTTCCTTGGCTTTCAAATGCGCCATTACTACGGTAGCAAAAGGATTTGAGCTTGCTTCTAATTGATTCCATTGTTCGGAGTAATCAACTAATTTGACAATGGGAAACTTGAAATTAACTTCACAACCCCATAATTCATCGCTAAATTCGTTTGGTCGCCATGTCGCACGCTCGTCAGCTAAAATAGCAAAACTGGCTATAGATTGATTGTAACGATCAAACAATCGGTAGTGGTAGATATACATCCGTTTTGCAAAGTCTTTTTCTTCATTACTTTGCACCTCCAGATGGATTAATACCCACTGCTCAGTTCCATCCTTTCGCCAAACTTGAACCAGTTTATCTACAAATCTTTGTCCAAATTCAGCATCTCGAACTACTTGCTGTAATTCTTTATCTAAGAAATTGTATCCTCGTTCCCAATCTATTTCTGCTGCTGCAATGGGAAAGAAGAATTCAATGCATTCGCGGAAATAGATTTCGATTGCTTCTTTCCAAGGAGTGTCGTATTCGTCAACTGGCATTCGGCAGGTGTGTTGGTAGATGTATGGAAGGATTATGACATTTGGGGGGTTTGCAGGGGAATGGCGATCGCAGTTGTAGGATTGTGGATTTTATAGCTGTTGGTTTTTGGTTTGAGGAGAGGAAAAATTATTTTAGAGTGTCCTAGTTTGCGGTAGTGATTTTCTTTAAGCGAATTAATATTATTTTCCAATACAACCGATTATCTCAAGTCAAACACTTACAAAAAATATGCTTCCTCTTGACCAATTAAAAACATACTTAGTTGAGTTCAAATTTTTTTTAGAATCCGAACCACAAAACGATATTACAATAAGCTTATATAACAATACGTCTAACATCATTAGCCTATTGGAACAATATGAGACAACATTAGTAAGCGATTTCAATGATTTTATAAACCATAAATATGGGAGCTAAAAATTAGATTTTATCTATAGGATTACTATTTGATTTTTGAAAAATACGTAGGGTGTGTTGTCGCGAAGCGCAACGCACCACTATATTATAGTAAATAGTATTTGATCGTCCATGTTACCTGATATTATTTATTAAATATAAAATTAAAAACTTTAAATTATGCATATCTTCAGGCACCTGTTTTTCTATGTATTCAAATGCATATTTATGATTTTTTGTTAAATCCGATAATGGCTCTAAAGGAGTTTTTTCTAAAGGAATTATCATTCCTTTTCTAAGACTAAAAATAATCCAATCTAAATATTTATTTAGAGTATTTTTAAACTCTCTATTTGTTGTATCTAAAATATATTTGCTTGCATTGAGAACAAGCGTATTTGAATTTATATTAAGCCATTCAGCCGATTTTATATCTGCTCTAAGTTGCTTTTCAAGCTCTTTTAATGCTGATTTTTTTAAATTTTCTAATCTTTCTATATTCTTACGAATAATTATATTTTCGGCTTGAATATTTTCTGATTTTATAGCTTCATTTCCTGTTATTGAAAGTTTTTGATTTTCTTGTAATTCTATTTTTCCTTCATTTATACATTTATCTATATCATCTCTTAACAAATCACCAACTCTTTTAAAAATATTTTTTTCATTAAAGCCTAACCCTATCAATGTATCAATTTTGATTTGCTGTGATTTTATAATTTCGTTATCTTGTTGCTCTTTCTCCTGTATTTTATCTTTCAAGGTTTGATACTTTTCTTTAAGAAATTCATTTTCTGATTGTTTTATTTTCACTAATTCATCTTTCATCTTTAAAAGTTTAAAACTCCCTATAAAGGAAGCTAAACCACCGCCAAAAGCAAATAGGCTAGGCAAAAGATCATTCATGTCAGATTTTTTCAATAATTTGCTATTTGAATAAGATGGAGATTTAGAAGGGGACGGCTGTTGAGCATTAAGAGATATATTGAAAATTAATATACAGAAAATGCATCCTATCAAAGTTGGTATATTTTTTAGTGATGGCGACATAATAACCTCATAATAATTAATCAGTAATAAATACATCTCTCCCTCACTGGGGGAGAGATTCAAAGAAGATTTTCTAAGATTTAACCCGCATAAACCTCTCCAAAACTTCCACTTCCTCCTCCTTAATCTTCTTCACCATTGAAGCGGCTGTATTCTTATTAACCCCAACTTCCTTAGCCAATTGACGCACGCTGATACCCCCGGAAGAATCCATAACAAGACGAATCGCCAAAAACCATTTATCCAAACTCACATGAGTTTTGTGAAATATTGTACCAACTGTCACGCTAAAAGATACATAACATGAATTACAATGATACCTTTCTTCACTTTTGTACGCTGTTGCATTAGTTGACTCGCAGTAAGGACACTTCGGCTTTCCGTTCCAGCGAATTTGCTCAAGAATTGCTAGGTATTTATCGTTATTTAATGTCATCATTATGCTCAGAACTCTGGGCATAACGATGTCATAAAAGTATTAAATGTTTGTCTTTATACCTAGTTTTAGCCACAAAAAAGCGCTCAGGTAAACAACTTGAGCGCTTTCTATCAATATGAATGTAAATATATGATATGAATTACTGTTAATTTATCTCAATCCCTTCTCTTTCAAAACCTCATCTACCCAAACTTTATTCTCTTCAC
>CAYMZW010000026.1:5745-30847 GCA_964395005.1 uncultured Rivularia sp. | reverse complement strand
TTAGGAGTTAGGAGTTAGGAGTTAGGAGTTAGGAGTTAGGAATTAGGAGTTAAGAGTTGGAAGTTATGAGTTATAAATCAAACTTTCAACCTTTGACCTTTAACATGCAGACCTTTAACCTTTAATCTATGCCCTATGCCCCATTTCCTATTTATTAAATTTGTGCTTCTTGTTGCTGATACAGACAGTAATAACGCCCTTTGAGTGACATTAATTCTTGATGGGTTCCTTGTTCTACTACATAACCTTTATCCAACATCAAAATAATATCGGCATTACGGATTGTACTTAAGCGGTGCGTAATAAAGAATACAGTTCTTCCTTTAAAGGCTTCTGCTAAGTTTAAGCATACCTGACGTTCGGACTCATAGTCGAGGGCACTGGTAGCTTCATCAAGAATTAATAAACGCGGATTTTGCAAAATTGTCCGAGCAATTGCGACTCTTTGTCGCTGTCCACCGGATAAAGCGCTACCTCGTTCGCCGACTCTACTATTGTAACCATTCGGCAAGTCCATGATAAATTCATGTGCTACTGCAATTTTAGCAGCTTCTATAATCTCTTCTGGGGAAGCATCAGGATAATTTAAGGCGATATTTTCCTGTACCGAGCCTTCAAAAAGCAATGTATCTTGTGGCACAATACCTACTTGTTGGCGCAGAGAGTAAAGTTCTACTTTATTAATGTCGTAACCGTCGATGAGAATGCGTCCGGATTCTAAGGGATAAAGGCGCGGTAGCAGTTTCATCAGCGTACTTTTACCGGAACCACTTTGTCCGACGACACCGACAAATACCCCTGCTGGAAACTCCAAACTAATGTTATTTAACTGCATGGGGCCGGTGGGTTTGAAGCGGAAGGAAACGTCATCGTATTTGACAGCCCCTTCAATCATCGGCATGGGAATGTTACCTTTGTCTTCTTCGCTGGCTTCTTGGGGTGAGTCGATAATGTCGCTTAAGCGTTCTAAAGATAAAGCAGTTTCTTGGAAGTTTTGCCACAACTGGGTAAGACGTAATAAAGGAGAAGTCACATAACCGGCGATGATACGGAAAGCAATTAACTGTCCCAAAGTTAGTTTGTTGTCTAATACCAAATAAGCTCCCACCCACAGCACGAGTAAACCGGAAAGCTTGTTAAGAAAACCACTAGTAGAACCCGCAGCAGTAGAAGTTTGTACGTTTTTGAAACCAGCACTGACATAACGAGCATAACGTTCTTGCCATTGCCAGCGCGATCGCAATTCAATATTTTGGGCTTTAACTGTCTGGATACCCGACAAAATTTCTACTAAGTGGGATTGCGCTTCGGCGTTACGTTCTGCTTTAAACCGTAGCTGTCGCCGCACGATGGGAGAAACCACAAAAGTAAGAATGGCAAATAGCGGCAATGTCCCCAGGGCTACTAAAGCCAGTATCCAGCTATAAATAAACATTACCACGATATAGATCACGGAGAAAACCGCATCTAAAACCACCGTCAAAGCCGTTCCGGTTAAAAAGCTGCGAATTTTTTCTAATTCGTTTACCCTTGTGGAAAGTTCACCTACGGGTCGTTTTTCAAAGTAACGTAACGGTAAACGTAGCAAATGGTCGATGATTTCCGAACCCAAAGCTAAGTCAATCCGGTTGGTGGTATCGACAAACAAATAAGTACGAATAGTACCGATTATTGCTTCAAATACTGCAATTACCAGTAGAAATACACCTAAAACTTGCAGCGTATCCGGACTGTTTTGGTTAATTACTTTATCGATAATTACCTGAGTTACAAGTGGGTTAGCCAAACCGAACAGTTGGAAGAAGAAGGAAGCAATAAATACTTCTACAAGTACGCCTTTATACTTATTTAAAGATGGTAAAAACCAACTTAACCCGAATTTTTGCTGCGGGGTTTCTGAGGTGGCTTGCAGCAGCAATATGGGAATAGCATCTTGTTGTTCTTCGGTTTGAGGTTGCGACTGAAGCAGCACCTGGGCTACATCTGAAGTTGTTTTACGCAGGATTCCTGATTCGGGTACGCCAAGTACTATGGTTTTGTTGGTAATTTCGTAAAGTACGGCATAACTATCTTGCCATTGCACCATTGCCGGAGGTTCAATTCTTCCCAACGCACCAGAGGGAACGCCCACAAGTTGAGGTCTTAAACCGATTAATTGAGCTACAGCACCGCACTGCTGCAACGACAGCGAACCCGTGCGCTTTTTTTGATTTATTAAAACTTTACGAATAACTTCCTTGCGGAAGGGCATATTTAAATGCTTGCTCAACATATGGAAGCAAGCGAGAATTGCATTTACTTCGCCACTACCGCGCACGTGGGGATATTTAATCGCAGCAGCAGCATCTTTTTTATTAAAACTACCTTCGGCTTCTGGTGGTTCGTTGGGTGCGTAAGGAATATCGTCGAATCCTGTCGAAGACTCTCCAGGAGGAATGACTTCGGCAATGTGTACTTCTTGCGCTGCTTCGGTAGTATCTTGCAATGTATCTTCTGATGGTGAAAAGACATCTGCTTTTACTCCCAGCAAACGAACTCGACTTCCTCTTGGTAAAGACTCATCTTCATCAAAACGATTGCCGATTAATTCAGGAGAAACCGTTCCTCCACTCACCAACCACACATAATCGGGGTTTAACTGGTTGGCAGCATCGCGATTTTTTAAATTAGCAATTTGTGTTTCATCAAAAATCTTTAGCGTTAATTCCTTGCAATTAGCGCAGTCAGATGCTTGTAAAATTAAATGATTATTTGCTTGTTGCCCAAGTTGCTTCGACAGTAATTCAAATACTTCAACTATTCCCGGACGATTATAGAAATGTGATGCAAGGCTTTCTTCTTGACCTAATAAAGCTAGAAATTCCGCAGCATTAAAGTTAATACAAATAACTTCCGTCGAAGCAATAGCAGTCGAGCCAGGTACTCCCCGCACTGTTTCGAGCCAACCCATAATTTCTCCGGGTTGCAGCCTTGCCAAAGTTACGGGTATTTGGGTTTGGGGTTGATAACCCAATAAGCGCACTTGTCCAGAAAAAAGCACGGATATCTGAGCGGGCATTTTTTCCCGTGCCAAAATCACCTGTCCCATGCGGTAGCGGAACAGTTGTGCTTTTTCTAAAAGCTTTGCCATTAACGGAGGTTGCAGCTGGTTAAAAGGAGCAATCCCCGCTAAAAATTCTTGGATGTTAGTTGTTGTATAAGTCATGGGAATTTTGGATTTTGACAACGGATGCTTTTTTTTGGATTTTGGATTTATCCCGTTGATACACCTTTATGTTTGAGAATTTTGGATTTTGGATTAAATAAAATGGTGATACCTTTTAACTTATTGGACTCAAGCTTACGCCTTAATGCATTGATCGGAGAAATCACATGAAAAATGTTAATTTTCGTCCTTGGGTTCAAAATCCAAAATCCAGAATCTTAAATCTTAAATCGAATTAATCCGTTTTAGAATCACCTTTATCCGCCGATAACTGACTATTCTTGAGTGCAGAAGATATTTCTCCGGAGAGCCAGGTTTCAAATTGCTCGTTTAATAGTCGCTTATGGGTAGCTGCATCTAACTGAGCAGGTAAAAATTGTTCTAAGCGGACGATTAAAATCCAATCTCCCAAACGAGTTGGGGGTAATGCTTGCCCCGGTTGAGACTTAAGTAACATTTTCGCTAAAACCGGATGGGGAACCCCCAATTCTACCGGGCCAATTAAACCACCAGTTTGGGCTTCTGGCCCTTTGGAATACTCGCGAGCAAGTTCCGCAAAAGGCTGTTCATCTTCTTGTACCCGAAAGTACAATTCTTGAGCAACGGCAATATCATTAACCCGAATTAGCGAATAAATTACTTTATCTAGCTTTTCCTTACGTTGAAGAAAATATGGTTCTACTTTCGATCCCCAGGTATCTTGCTTAAATTTTTCTAAGCGAAGGGTGCGAGTCACTAAATAATCAAGCTGTTCGCGCTCCAAACCACGGGATTTTAGCCAAGCTTGTAATTGCTGCTCATCTGCTAGCTGCTGCTGCTGGTAAAATTGTTTATACGCATCAGTAACTTCTTCAGATGAAAGCTCGATAGAAGCAGTTGCATCATCAATGACTATTTCTCTGAGCAACTGAGGCAGCATTCCGTACTGCTTGAGCAACGGAAGAATCTCCGAGACATTAATTGTGCGATCGCCAATTTGCAAAAGTGCGGTCATAATATCAGTATCATTCGGGTTGCCGCTGTCATAAATTGTTTCATATAAAGTATATCTATAAAGTTATTAACAGGTTGTAAGTATATTAATAAAGAATCAAAGACAACATTTGACTAATTTTAATAGTAACTACTGATGGATTATTAATACCTAGATTAAGGGACATATGCCATTCGGGTAATTACTGAAAAACATAGTAGTAAAAAAATCCTGCATTTGCCAAGAGTAAAGTAAATACATACGTAAATTTTTTTACCTTTTTTACACAACTTTTTTATTTGCAACAATCTATTTATTAGTTTAACAGTTGTCAAAATTGATATCAGGTTTCTCAGATCACATATATGAGAGCCGGTAACAAAACCCGTCTATATAAACGATTAAACAATCGATCGCAATTATTTAAACCGTAAAATTATCCTTGACATGATGACTGTCATAGTGATAGAGACTACGTAACTGGGAAATCATCCGTCATCTTCTTATATTGTTAACAAGTAGCCGATAAATACTTAGAGGTATCAGTGTTTACTTGGATACAGTATAAGTAACGTTCGGGTTATGAAGAGAGTTGCTATTAGATTTTAATTAGAAGAAGAATGAAAATAATTTCTTAAGATGAATTTGACTCGTTCCCAACCTCCGGGCTGGGAATGCATAGCCCAGAGGCGGAGCCTCGTGATTCTCCCGTTATACTGAGCAAAAAAGCATTTCGGGCAGTACGATTAGGAACGAGTTTTAACGCTACATTTTTAGATAGTGAAATCCATTTTGACAATCATATCGTTATAGTCTAAGTCGCCACCATTAGGTAAATCTTCAAAACCAAAGGTGTTATCGTCAATTAAACGAATATGATCGAAAAAGTCGGTGTTTGCTCCTTGATATGCAAAATATACTTCTGCATTGCCCTTAAGAGCATCATCGAAACTACCATCGGTAATTATAAACGGAGCAAATATACTACCACCATCAAATGTTCCGTTGAATTCTGCTCGATTGTCGGTTTGTAATAAGTCAAGACTAGTTACCCGGTTTTCTAAGGCTGCTTGTTTGTACCTGGAATCACCAGGGTTGATTATTTCGTCATTAAATTTAATACCGCCGTTAGCATTTTCTACTGCATAAAAACCTATAACGTTATCGTAATCTGCATCGCGAGTAACTTCGACGGATGCTTGTACAGTACCTGTTTGATTGCTTAAATCAATTAGCTCAATACTGTTGCTTTTTTGTAAGTTGGTGCCGATAGGTTGCGATAATTCTTTATTTATATCTTTATCTTTATCTATTACTGTTAATGTTTCGACAGGGGTAGTTTTGACTTGTTTCGATGTGGCGCTATCCGATGAGCTAGCGCGTAACAGCCAGTTGTTACCTTCTGATAAAGAAGTAGAGAAGCTATCTAAGTTTAAATTACCAGACTCAGTCGCAGCTATCCAAGATTGGTTGGCTGAAGAATCTTTATTCACTGGAATCCATGTCGGTTGATTGTTTTGTTCGTACAAGGCACCGACAAAGAAGGTATTTTCTACTTGTGTAGGGTTAATTGCAATATGAGCAAAACCCTCTTTTTCTAAAAGATTGGTATCAACTTCTAATATCTTTTCATCGCTATCTGGCTGTTTGTCGTTATCTTTATCTTGATAGAGAAAAACCGCCGATGGATTGCCCAAGTTAGATAAACCTACAGAGATAAAATCGATGGTTTGATATTCTCCATTAGCGGTGTAAGCGTTGAATACCATTGCATCACCGCTACCGGGATTGTAATGTGCGTCGCGTTTTCCCTTATCTAGCTGGTAGGTATTACCATCTACAATCAAATCTAGCTTGACATTTTCATCATCGATAGTAACTTTCTGTGTTTCGATAGTATTTTTAGCTCGGATAAATTCGACTTGATATTCTCCGGGAGCTAATAAAGTTTGGTATCCACCGGCGTTTAAAGTTTGAACTGAAGTACTGAAATCAGTGTTACTAATAGCGCTAATGTTAACAGTAATATCGCTTAGACCTTCACCAATGCTATAGAAATCATCGTTATCAACATCGCGAAACACAGTACCCAGCAACCAGGATGTATCTGTTGTTGCTAATTGCTGGCTGTTTGCAAAGTGTTGTGTGGTGAGCAACGAACCTACATTTGTATCGCGATTATCTTCCGATAAAATGCCTATTCCAACTTCCCGATAACGGTTAGACATAATAGCGTTGCGATGCCCTGCGGGATTTTGGATTCCGTAGATATCCGTACCCCAATCGATAGCGAAAGCCGCATGACTTTCAAAAACCGAACTTCCGTAAGCGTAGATATTTTCCGCAACCGTTGTAAATTTATAATCAGTATTGCGAATGCGATCGCCTAAACTTGCTTCGCCGGGTAAATTGTGTGATTGCTCGTCATTATCAATCATCAACTGAGTATGAGCAACAGCCGAGTCATGTAATTGATTAGACCAAGCAACAGGCTGTGCGGGTTGGAGATTATCCCATTGCGATCGCAATACATTTAAATCGACATCGAAAAAACCCAGAGCGCTTTCAATATCTTCATCGCCAGAATTAACCAGTAAATCGTATTCAGCCTTCGGATTAGTTCTCATCCGGTTAATTAATTCGAGCATATACTGCTCTTTTGCACTTGGATTAGCCATTATTACTGCTTATATAGGAACACGTTTTCAACAAACAAAACGGACATCAGCAGATTTTGGCACCCAGAAAAATATTATTGATTATCGGAAATTTGATTCTGAGGATAAACGGCTAAAGCGGAATAAATTTTTGATGTGCAAAGAGAAAATATTTAATATCAAACGTAATAATGAGGTATAAAAACTTAATACCAAATAACTAAGAACAGATTAATATTTTGTTTTTTGGTAAATATACTTATTCAATTTATTCAGTTAAAATTCTGATATACAAATTGCCGGGTGTAATAATTTTATTACAGTATAAAGGTAATATCCTGAAGGCTTCGGATTTGTTAGATGAGTTTTATTTGTCCTACAATTACTTAGGTAAATAGACTGTATTTTATATTGCTTACTTTTTAGATACATTACTGTTTAAATATACTAGTTTTATCTTGAGTAATAATCTAGTTCATATAGCTACTTTTATTTGATATTAAATCAAAATTTAGAGACGTAACAGTGCTACGTCTCCTTAAATTTGGATTAGTACCAAGAAATAATGGACAATAAATTCTACGTAAGAAGCAATTAGTAGAATTACGTCTCTTCTCGGATGCGCTAAAGCGCTACTAAGAACTTTAATTTACTCTTGGAGGCTATTGGTTAGGTTAGCTTCCTCGAATTCTAATTGATAGAAGTCATTTTTTGGTGTGGAAGCAATAGTATAGGATAAATAAAAGTTTTCCATAGTAAATTCGCTTATTTTACTATTGTTGGCTATGGTGTTACCGATAACAAGTTCGTCTAAATATTCATTAGCAACACTGAAGCTAAATACCCAATCGCTACTATTTTTTTGAGAGGAGACAGTTAAGGGATTCTCTAAATATGAAACCAAAGAAAAACAGTTAGTATTTGTGCGAACTGTATCTTTAGGAATCTCGTCAATTACAGCTTGAGCAACTAAACTTGAAACAGCAGTTGTCGCGTGGAATTCATCCCACCAGAAATAGTTATTGGGTAATGGTACAACAATTTCGTTATTTTCATTTAAAGCTGGATCGTCAACATTTGTTAATCCGAAATCCTCTGGGTTTGCTCGAATTTTTACAATTTCACTAGCAACATCTAATTCGATAATATTTATTCCTAATTCCCCAGCTAGATTATCTAACTCAGCATCGAGCAAGCGATTAAATTCAGTTGATGCAGTATTCAAAGCATCGCTAATTCCCGCATTTTTAGCATAGGGAACGGAACCTAACAATGCAATATTGGGAATAATAAAGTTTTCTGCACCAGCATCGGCTAAGGTAGTAATATTTTCTGTTAATCCTTCTAATACGCTTGTGGGTGCAGGTATATTATCCGGTATTATTTCTTCATCTATATCGGGGAAGAAATTATTTGAACCCGCACTGATAAAGAAAACATCACCTCCGGCAGGTGCATCTACATTTAAGTATGCTTTAATTTGTTCGCCAACATTGGGTAAACCTTCATCCGAAAAGCCGGAACCAGTTTCTGCTGTTCCGAATGCATAGTTATCTCCACCAGCGAGGGAAGGAGTAGAAGCTGATAAACCTAATTCCCTGGCGATAATTTCTGGTACCAATTCACCGTTGGAAAAGCGTCCATCTGCGTAAGGTGGAGATTCTGGATTAATTGAGCGGGTAGTGATATATACGTTACCGACATCTGCAAGACTATCACCGAATGTTATAAAGCTGGTGAATGAAGTATTGGAAGTATGATAACTGATTTCTTTGAGAAGAGAACTGTTTGTGATGCTAGTCATGATGCAGGATTAATCATATTGACAATGGATATTTATCTATTTCTACTTAAATAAATAACGAGCAGAAATAGTAGAAGCAAAGTCTTTAATAATCGCTTAATCAAGTCAAAAAATCGGTAATTAATAGTACTTATAAATATTTACTTTAGTTTGTAGGTTAGGTTAGATGCTTTCAACAATATTGATGGTTATTAAAAGTATCACTAATGCGTTTTTACCTAACACAAACAGTTTGAATTGTACAGTTGAATATAAGAAAATGTTTTAAAAGTATCCGGCGCTTTATTACCGCTATTACACAAGCAAAGTCTGTAGGTTGGGTTAGACGCAGAAACAATGTTGATGATTATTAAAAATATTATTTGCGTCTCCTTCACAACAAAGCAGTAAAAAATAAATTTAAATTTTCTGTTTGTTACCAGTTAATTTCAACTACATTTTTATCGGCTTTAGTTTCAGCATTTTGTAAAAATAACGGCATGATCTGTTAGTTAATTCTCTCAATTGGGAAATATATAAACAGAAATAATGTTCAAACAGGTTATAAAAATGCTGAAGACGGGAGATATTCTACAAGAGCGCTATGAAATCAAGGAAAAACTCGGACATAATATTGCTCATCAAGTTTGGTTAGCAAGGGACATAAAAATTCAGCCTACTGACTTAGTTGTTGTAAAAGTCTTATTAACTGGGGGAGCTACTCAATGGGAAGAGTTCAAATTATTTGAAAGAGAAGCCAAGATATTAAAACAACTTAACCATCCTTACATTCCCAAATATCTCGATTACTTTCCACTAAATGAAGCAGTTAAAGGTTTTGTTTTAGTTCAAGAATATATTCAAGGAGAATCTTTCAAGGATTTAATTTTACAAGAAAAGCGATTTACTGAATCTCAAATTAAAGAGATTGCCAAAAATATTTTAGATATTCTCGTTTATTTACACGAATTGAATCCACCAGTTTTACATCGCGATATCAAGCCAAGTAATTTAATTCAGGGTAAAGATGGACATATATATTTAATTGATTTTGGAGCAGTGCAGTATAGAGCAGCAGTTGAAGGAAGTACGTTTACTGTTGTCGGAACTTACGGTTATACACCTATAGAACAATTTGGTGGTAGAGCAGTTGCTGCTTCGGATATTTATGCTTTGGGAACTACTTTAATTCATTTACTTACAGGAATTGCTCCAGCCAATTTACCGCAGGAAGATTTTAGAATTCAATTTGCAGATAAAGTAAATTTAAATTCTAATTTGATTCAATGGTTGGAAAAAGCTACTGAACCCGATTTAAAGAAGCGGTTTGATACTGCTAAAACAGCTTTAGAAGCACTGCAATCGGGGATAGTTGATGATGATAGTTCTATTCAACTTAGTCAAGAATCGTTTTATCCAAAAAAAATTGTATTAAAGAAAAATAATTTTGATATAGAAAAGTCATCATATGAATTAATAATTAAATATACTAATAAGGATATCTTTGGAATAGCAATTTTTGGATTTATTTTTGGGCTATTTTTAAGTAGTTATTCTGTGTTTTTATTTATGATTATATGCTTACCAATAATTATATTTGCCAGAATTTATAGTGTTTTGGCTCCGATTCATCTCAAATTTGCTGGTAGTATATTTGAAATTTATCAATATGAAATTGGTAATGATTCAATAAGGACACTTAGTAAAGGTTTTATAAAAGATATTGAAGATATAATTCCATGTGATATGTATAATGCAAACGGCGTAAGAAAAAACTTTATTTTAATTAAAACAAAGCAACAGGAATATTTCTTTGGTAAAGAGTTTAGCAAAGCTGAGTGTGTTTGGTTAGTAGAAGAAATCAAAAATTGGTTGGAAGAAAAGGAATAAAGTTTGTAGGTTGGGTTAGACGTGCGAATAATTTTTATGCTTAATGAAAGTGTAAATTGTGGCGTAACCCAACATTTAATTTAAGCGTAAAAAAACAAATTAAACCCTTCGATTTGTTACCCGTAAATTTCTACTATATTTTTTTGTAGGCTATATTTCAGTATTTCGTAAAATCAATTCTATCATGTGTTAGTTAATTCTCTTAATTGGGAAATATATAAGTAGAAATAAAGTTCAAGCAGGTTATAACAATGCTGAAGACGGGAGATATTCTACAAGAGCGCTATGAAATCAAGGAAAAACTCGGACATAATATTGCTCATCAAGTTTGGTTAGCAAGGGACATAAAAATTCAGCCTACTGACTTAGTTGTTGTAAAAGTCTTATTAACTGGGGGAGCTACTCAATGGGAAGAGTTCAAATTATTTGAAAGAGAAGCCAAGATATTAAAACAACTTAACCATCCTTACATTCCCAAATATCTCGATTACTTTCCACTAAATGAAGCAGTTAAAGGTTTTGTTTTAGTTCAAGAATATATTCAAGGAGAATCTTTCAAGGATTTAATTTTACAAGAAAAGCGATTTACTGAATCTCAAATTAAAGAGATTGCCAAAAATATTTTAGATATTCTCGTTTATTTACACGAATTGAATCCACCAGTTTTACATCGCGATATCAAGCCAAGTAATTTAATTCAGGGTAAAGATGGACATATATATTTAATTGATTTTGGAGCAGTGCAGTATAGAGCAGCAGTTGAAGGAAGTACGTTTACTGTTGTCGGAACTTACGGTTATACACCTATAGAACAATTTGGTGGTAGAGCAGTTGCTGCTTCGGATATTTATGCTTTGGGAACTACTTTAATTCATTTACTTACAGGAATTGCTCCAGCCAATTTACCGCAGGAAGATTTTAGAATTCAATTTGCAGATAAAGTAAATTTAAATTCTAATTTGATTCAATGGTTGGAAAAAGCTACTGAACCCGATTTAAAGAAGCGGTTTGATACTGCTAAAACAGCTTTGTCAGGATTGCATTCGGGGAAAGTTAATCATGGTAAAAATTCTGGTAAGCTTAGTCAAGAATCATTATATTCAAAAGATTTAGTACCATTTCAAAGTGAAATTAAAATAGAAAACTCCTCGGAGGAACTAAAAGTCAAATATACAGTTTCTGAAGCAACCATAAAATTTTCAATAATAATAACATCTTTATTTATAGCTGGAGCTTTTTTAAGTTTTATTTCCAGGATATTTTTTGTAATCGCAATATTGACAGGAATTTTTGTGTTAATAGATTACATTTTTTACGCTCCGATTTATCTACATTTTCAGAAAAATATTTTTGAAGTTTATATTTATAAAGATTATTTTTCCAAAAAGATACTTAGTAGAGGTTTTATAGAAGATATTGAAGATGTAACTCAATCTGATATGTATGATACAGATGACTCAACAAATAAGTCGTTTATCTCAATCCAAACAAAACGAAAAGAATATGTATTTGGTAAAGGAATAAGCAGAGCCGAGAGTAATTGGTTAGTAGAAGAAATAAAAGGTTGGTTGGCACAATCATGATTTTGAAAGTTTGTAGTAAGCGCCGTCTTCCCTCGGATTTAGGGCTAAAGCCCTTACTAAGAACTTTGATTACTATTTATCTTCTCATCCGTTAACCTATAGTTAGTTGCTTTTCACCTGCACCTATGTACGAAAAAAATCCTCCTCCTTCTCCTAGAGAATCACTTCCGACGATGTACGATAACAGCGGCGAAGATCCCAATGAATTCGATCCAAATGCTCCTCTTCCTGCCAAAGAAACGCTTCCTACGATGTACGATTTACCTAGCGAGTATGTGGGGGAATCTGGTTTGCCTGACGAATTTCATATTTTTCAACCGCAACTGCTGCGAGAAACTTTTCAAACACCAAATTATCCAAAAGAAGAGATTTTTATTGGTACGGATTTAAATATTTATTATGATGTTCATCATCAGCTATGGTACAAGCGTCCCGATTGGTTTACCGTTCTAGGTGTAGCTAATAGCAACCAACAGCAAGATTTACGTTTGAGTTACGTAATTTGGCAAGAAGGAGTTGCTCCTTTTATGGTAGTTGAATTACTTTCCCCCGGTACGGAACAAGAAGATTTAGGTCAAACTCTACGAGATGTCAACAAACCCCCAACTAAATGGGAAGTTTACGAACAAATTTTAAGAATTCCTTATTATGTAGTTTTCGATAGATATACTAATACACTGCGAGTGTTTCAATTAGTTGGTACTCGTTTCCAAGAAATGACTTTATCCGATGAAAAGCTATGGTTAGATGAAATTCAACTAGGTTTGGGAGTTTGGCAAGGTTTCTATCAAGATACACAAGGTTTGTGGTTGCGCTGGTATGATTCTCAACAAAATTGGATACCAACACCTGTTGAAAAAGCCGAACAAGAACAGCAACAGCGCGAATCAACACAACAGCAGCTTGAACAACAACGCTCAAAAGCCGAACGTTTAGCCGCAAAGCTGCGAGAGTTGGGAGTTAACCCAGAAGATTTATAAAATTAAAAATTTCAAATTGATGAATGCACTTGTTCCCAGTCTGCACTTGTTCCCAGTCTCTGGCTGGGAATACATCTTTGAAGGCTCTGCCTTCTTTATACACCGGAGGCAGAGCCTCCCATAAGGCATTCCCAGGCAGAGCCTGGGAACGAGGAGCGGCAGAGCCTGGGAACGAGAAGACAACGCAACTATCTATCAAATATCAAGCAAATACTACGCTCTCTTCCACATTAAATCCAGTAACACCATTAAGCATTGCTAAAGTGTTTCCACCAAATGCAACTTCTGTATTACCATCCATTTCAGTTAATTCCAAAGTACTCGCATCAATTCCCAAACCAGCGCTACCCAAAATTCCAATTACATCATTATCAACTTCAAAATCAACGATGGTATTGGCATCTTCTAAAATTTCTCCGCTGACAATCCAGAATTGATCTGCACCTTCGCCACCAGAGATGATATTACCACCACCTGTAGCAAAGAATTTATCGTCACCTTCACCACCAAGTACGCGGTTTTGATTGCTCAGATAAATTGTGTCATCACCGCTACCAGCATCAACGCGGTTGTTACTTCCACCACCAAAGGCTAAATCAATTTCATCGTTACCAGCACCAGCAAAAACGGTATCACCATTTCCTTTAAAGTCAATTCCTGCAATTAAGATATCATTTTCAGGGGTTCCGGAAGCTAAAGCAGGTGTATTACTATCAAGGTTTTGATTTGATGTAGTACTATTTTCAAAAGCCGCAAATTGAGCTTCTGCGATGTGAACCTGATCGATTAAACCTTCAACACCAGGAACTTCAAAGCCATATTGCTCAAAACCTTCACCAACAGAATTATCTAAATACTCGCTACCCGAACCTTGATAATATACGGGAACGGGAATTGTAGTATGGTGCGACCAACCTACTTTAACATCGGGATTACTACCCCAATAATGTCCGGATGCATCTGGATCGAGGTTATCAACTTTGCGTGGTTCTTCTAAAGCCACACCAGCCTGGTCTACTTCAGTCGCTAAAACGTTACCATCGTCGTCAACTGCCGTAGTCAAACCTTCCGCACCTACAGTACGAAGTAGTTCGGGGAAGTCTTCGTTAAGGGTTAAATAGTGGTCGTGATCGGCTGTGACTATCAGTAAATTTTCTTCATAACCACCATTTTCTGCAATCCAATCCTGGACAACTTCTACCGAATCGGCAAAATCCAAAGTTGCACCAATCATATTGTCTAGGTTGTTGTCGTGAGCAGCCCAGTCAATATCACCACCTTCGATAGAAACCCAGAAACCATCCTCGTCATCACCCAAAACATCTAAAGCCGCTTCAGTCAATTGAGCTAAAGTCGGATTTGCATCTTGCTCCGAAGCAATAAACTCTTCTGCGGTTTCTCCCTCTTCTAAAGGACGCACCGCATCCAAACGGCTGGTGAAACCAGTATTGCTATAGTCGCCATCGGCAGTACTCCAAGGTAAGTTACCACCTTGCCCTCTAGCACCATAAAGACCAAATAATTTTTCTCCTTCTTCAACATCAATTTCTGATGCTACTTCTGCTAAAGTCTCCGCAGCATTTTCACCACGCTCGGTAAAAGTATAAACAGTTTCACCGTTACGAAGCTGTTCTAGAGTCTCCAAATCCATGTAGCGTTCGTCACCGCGTCCATCAGGGTGTCCGCCAGCCAGAATTAATTCAGGTTGAGTTTCGTTGAGGATTTGGTAGAGGATGTTGTCATCTTCAACGGGGATAGGATTACCATCCTCATCCAGTACAAATACGGGTTCACCTTCATGACTACCGTCACCGTGTTCTTCGTGGAAAGGTACGCCATTTTCATCAAGAGCTACTTCAAAATTTTCTACTCTAGAAGTTTCGGTTAACTTATTGCGCTGACTAACGTGTCCAATTGCAGAAGCTGGAGTAGCGTGGTTGAAAGGAACGGAACTAACAACACCAAAAGATTTACCTAGTTCCCTAGCTTTTTCACCAAGGGTTTGAATGTCGTCTTCATAGATATCAACACCAATAGCACCGGAATAGCTTTTGACTCCAGAATATAAAGTAGTTGCTGTATTAGCAGAATCGGGAAAAAGGTTTTTAGGGTAATCAGGATCTTCATCTTTCAACCAAGGTAAATCGCGACCTTTGGTTGTATCGTAAGCATTGAGAAATCCACCTACTTGAACAATTTCCCCTTCTTCATTCTCTGCAAATAGAGGTCTTTCATCAAAGCCGGGGTCAAATTCACCTAAAATTGGCGCAATACTACCTTCACGCAACTCAGGGAAAAAACCGATTACTTGTGCTGGTTCAAATTCCCCGTCGGCACCTTCACTAGGTAGGTTTTCAGATTCAAACCCTTCGCGAACAACTGCAACACCAGTTTCCCGATCGAGAGTATCGCCTTTTAATGCAGAATTACTTTTGCTTCCGTCGATATAGGTTCCACTAGTTGTCGCGATCGCATAACCATCTAATTCCTGGAAGCTTAAGCCAGTACCCTTTCCTTCTGTATAAAAATCGCTAAGAGTCGCACCAGTTTTACCTTGAGTAATTTGTTTTTGAATCGCCGCAGCACGAGCCATTTCCCAGCCCATACCGTCGCCAATCATGATAATGACGTTCTTAGCCATAGAAGTTAAATTCCTATGTATATTTTTTGTAAATTATTAAGTGGGAATACAGTTAATTTGCATTCCCAATACAAGGTTAGGTATCTAAGTTTAAGACTGTGTTAATTAATTATAAATATCCGATTAATTCATAAAAATTAAAGGTACATTTGACTTTTTTTTCGGAATTTTAAATAAATGAATAAATTTATGTTAATAAATCAATCGCTATACGATTGAGATGCAGATAGAGTAAGGTTTTATTTGAATATGTTTATTGACAGTTATATGCATTTCTAGATTTTAATAAAAGCTGAAATTTGCAAAATTTACTTTGATATAGATGATATGAACTAAGTAATTAAAGTTAATTCTTTTGGTTGATATTGAAGTTAATAATAAGTTTTTTAATAGATATTTGATTATTTTAACGTTGAATGTTTACTCATATGGAGACGTAGCACTAGGGTGTTGACTTTGATAATATTTTCCTATTTTCGCACTGAGCATCTCCGGCTGGGAATGCATCTTTTAAGGCTCTGCGTTCTTTATACATCGGAGGCAGAGCCTCCCATAAGGCATTCCCAGGCAGAGCCTGGGAACGAGAAGTCACGCGAACAACGCAAATATCAATCAAATATCAAGCAAATACTACGCTCTCTTCTACATTAAATCCAGTAACACCATTAAGCATTGCTAAAGTGTTTCCACCAAATGCAACTTCTGTATTACCATCCATTTCAGTTAATTCCAAAGTACTCGCATCAATTCCCAAACCAGCGCTACCCAAAATTCCAATTACATCATTATCAACTTCAAAATCAACGATGGTATTGGCATCTTCTAAAATTTCTCCGCTGACAATCCAGAATTGATCTGCACCTTCGCCACCAGAGATGATATTACCACCACCTGTAGCAAAGAATTTATCGTCACCTTCACCACCAAGTACGCGGTTTTGATTGCTCAGATAAATTGTGTCATCACCGCTACCAGCATCAACGCGGTTGTTACTTCCACCACCAAAGGCTAAATCAATTTCATCGTTACCAGCACCAGCAAAAACAGTACTTCCGTTTCCACTAAATCCATCGATACCGGAAATTAAAATATCCCCTTCCGGAGTTCCAGAAACTAAATTAATTTCTGTATTATTTTCTGTTTCTGTTTCTTTCGATGCTGCTTCCTCGGGTGTAACTCCAAATAAAGTTTCGTACATAATATCGTAAATTTCGGTATTATCTACGGTGGAAGGTAATTTATCAGCGTTCATTCCATAGGTTTTAGAAACAATGCTACCGGGAACATCGGGAGTTCCTACCCAACTGATACCGAAGTCACCCATCTCCCCGTCGATACTATCTTTGGCTGAAAATGGCACCCAAGGATTTTCTTCGCTGGCAGTACTTCCATCAACACCATCGAGGTAATTAATGTCATCTCTTTCAGTTGTCGGATTAACAGTGATAAAAGGTACTTCGGGTTGAGATGATAATTCTGGATTTTCTTCATCAAAGTTACCATCGGGACGGTCGTAAGGTTTGAATTGAAATACCTCTAATCCACCACCATCGCTGTCTGCGGCGGTAACTAACAATGTATTGGGGTCTTCGTTGTCGATGTAGTCTATTGCTTCCCCAATAGCTGCATCTGCACGACGCATGGCTTCAATTGTACCGGCTGCATTGTTGTTATTACCGAAGTTGTCGGTGCCTTCTTCCTCAACTACAGCAAAGAAACCATCGGGATCTTTTTCAATTATTTTCAAAGATGCATCGAGCATCTCTGCTACGGTGGGGGCTGTCTCAACGTATAAAGGTAATGGTGTATCGGTATTTAAACCAAGTTCTTCTTCTGTGCGATCGTCAAAGGTATCGTCAGCAGAGAAGACACCAAGCAGCTTTTCGGGGGGAGTATCGCCATTTACAGCTTCGTTCATCTGGTCTTCGGTATAAACCACGGTGTAACCCAAAGACTCAGCTAGTTCAATCAAGTTGATGCTGGGACGACGTTCGGGACGAGTTTCGGATGCGTCTAGTTCTGGTGTGACGTGGAAACCTGTGGTACCGATGGGTAGCATATACAACTCACCACCACCCATAATGACATCGGTTCCCGAACGGATTACCTGTTCGATGATTTCGGCAGCTTTATCGCGAGCGCGGATATCGTCACCGTCTCGGTTAGTAGTTGCAGCAGCAAAAGCAGCGGTTCCCGGTTCTCCTAAATCCCCAGATTGAATCAAAGCGGTGGCTTTCCCGGCTGCGATCGCTTCTTCTAAAATCGTAAATCCAGTTTTACCGGAAGCTGGAGTTATCTGATTATTATTTTCATCTAAACCAAAGGATTCATTAAATACCTTGACTCCGTTGGCGTGAGTTACTGCTCCGCCGTTGGAAGTACCTGTTAATCGATCTTCCATATGTCCGAGGTACACCCCAGCATTGGACATTTTATCCCAGTTGAGTCTTCCATCGGGGCCTTCATCGATATTCCGCAGAGCCATGAAATGAGAAGGGCTGGTACCGTCGGGATGAATAAAGATGACGTTTCCTGTATCTTTTGTGGCTTCCGGTGCTGGTGTAGGTGCGGAGACGCGGGATTCAAGTTCGGTATCAAATAGGGTTTCATACATCAACTCATACATCCCAGTATTATCTACTGTGGCAGGGAGTTTATCTGCATTTAACCCTGAAGCTTTAGAAACAATTGAACCGGGAAAATCAGGAGTACCAACCCAACCAACACCGAAGTTAAATACATCACCATTCTCATCAGGTGCGGCTGTAAAGGGTAAAGTATTCGCACCATCTACACCATCAAGAGGATTGGGACGAGGTTCGGTGGTGGGATTTTGGTTGATGGTTCCTACAGGCTCTCCTGGCTCGCGGGGGTCGCGTACTTCCAAACCACCTGCATCGCTATCGGCAGCAGTTAATACTAATGTATTGGGATATTTCTCAATAAAGTTGAGGGCTTCTCCAATTGCTGCATCACCTCGAATCATTGCTTCGAGAGTTCCCGCAGCATTGTTATTATTTCCAAAGTTGTCTGTTCCTTCTTCTTCAACAATCGCGATCGAACCATTGTCAAAATTAGGATGCTTTTCCATCAACTGTTGAGTCACTGCCAGCATCTCGGCAATGGTAGGAGCAGTTTCGAGATATAAAGGTAGTCCCCGTTCTTCTAAAACTTCTTCTGGGCGATCGTTAAAGGTATGGATGGGAGCAAATACACCCAAAACTTTTGTTGGTGGTTCTGGATATTTTGCTGGATCTAATAAGTCGTTAAGTTCTTCTTCGGTATAAACGACGGTATAACCGTTATTGATGGCTAATTCGATTAGATTCTCATCTGGACGCTGCAACCGAGAACCAAGCTCATCGAGTTCTTCAGCAGTTCCGTGAAAACCGTCGGTACCTTCAGGTAAAAGTGCTGCTTCTCCACCACCAAGAATAAAATCAACTCCAGATTCAATTACCTGCTTTGTAATATCACCAGTTCTTCCACGGGGAGGAGTGCGATTTCCCTCTTCATCAACTAGCTCACCAACCTGAGCAACAAATGCAGCGGTTCCCGGTTCGTAAATTGCTCCAGACTGAACCAGAGCGGTAACTTTACCAGCTTCGACAGCTTCCTGAACGATAGTTTTACCCACGTTACCAGAGAGAGGATTAATTTCAGAACCATCCTCTTCTAAACCGAAAGACTCTGCATAGACTTTAGCTCCAGTTGCGTGGGTAACTGCACCACCATTGGAAGTTCCACCCAACTGATCTTCCATATGACCGAGGTACACCCCAGCATTTTCCAGTTCGTCCCAATTCAATCTACCGTCGGGACCTTCTTGAACAAATCTGGCGATCGCATAATGAGATGGACTGGTTCCATCTGGATGAATGAAAATAACGTGATTACCGTTAGTACCGTTAGCCATATTTTTGTTAAATGTCTATTAGTTTTTACTTAAGAAGGCAAAGCAAGAAATATTACTCGTGGATTCATGCTTACAACTATAAAGATATATATAAATTGTTTTTAATTACTTATTTTCGAGTTAAATATAAGTTAAGCTTAGGTAAATATGATTTTTACATATTAGATTTTTTGTTTAATTTCTTCTTACTTTAGGAGTATTTTCAAAAGTAGTATGATAGATTTTATTATTGATAATAAAAGATAAAAAATAGTGCAAACGCACTTCAAATAGATTTACAGTAATTGGTTAAAGATTTTTTTGTAGTTAAATATGACCTATATTTTCAATTTATTAAAAAACAAGCTTTGTTAGAATTTAATTAAGCTTGAAATATTAGATACTACTATATAAATTTAGATTTTCATTAGCAAATTTGAATCTATGTTATTGAAAAAAATCAATTAAATATTATTTTTTATTTGGGATTGATTTATGGAAATAATAGAAAATAGATTAGGAATTACCCAGTGATAACGTTACCGGAGCGTGTTCCAGACATTCTAGATCCCCCCAACCCCCCTTAAAAAAGGGGGGCTTTTCGTAATTCCTATAGATATAAAAACCGCACAGACATTGAGAATGCCGAGTCAGAAAAATAATAATGTAAAGACGTAGCACTGCTACGTCTCCATAATTTCGCGGACAACGCAACTATCTATCAACTATCAAGCAAATACAAAGCTATCACCAACATCCAAACCAGTAACACCATTAACCATTGCTAAAGTATTTCCACCAAAAGCAACTTCTGTATTACCATCCATTTCGGTTAACTCCAAAGTGCCCGAACTAATTCCTAAACCTTCACTACCCAGAATACCAATTACATCTGTACCAACTTCAAAATCAACGATGGTATTTGCTGATTCGGGAATTTCTGCGGTGACAATCCAGAATTGATCTGCACCCGCACCACCAGATATGATATTATCGCCGCCGGATGCAAAGAATTTATCGTCACCTTCACCACCAAGAACGCGGTTTTGATTGCCAAGGTAAACTATATCATCGCCGCTACCAGCATCAACCCGATTGTTGCTTCCACCAAAAGCTAAATCAATTTCATCGTTACCAGCACCAGCAAGCAGGATGTTATTATCACCCTCGAAGTTATCCCCAGCGATAAATAAATCTTCACCATCGCTACCCGCGACTAGTATAGATTCTTCTTGAGATTCTTCAGATTCCATCGCGCTTCTACCTAAACGAGGATCTAAATTTAAAGCTTTATCTAACTCTAGGAGGATGACTTCATTGTTATCGATACCCTCATCGCGTCCGGTTGAAAAGGGATAGTTATTGTCGTTAGCAACTAAAATTGTGTTTTCGTTAATGACTAAAACATCTTCGATAGTGACGAAAGGGAATGTAAAAGCGGTTTCACCGTCGTTATTGAGGTCGTTAGGATCTTGAATATTTAATAAATCGACGACTTCTGATTTCTCTACATAACCGTTTTCATCTATGTTAGAAATATCAACTTTGAAAATTTTCTTGAATTCGGCTTCATCCCCTTGCTTGCCGTCGCGCTCTATAACTAAAAATTCTGAATCGTTGATAGGAGTAAAATCGCCGATTGCATGTCCGGGAACTGAAGTTTGATAGAAACCAACTAAGCCGGTATACTCGCTGGTTGTGGCATCAAATTTGTAAATTCGTAAAGCATCATCTGGATCTCCTTCAACTGCACCTTCTAATAAAGGATATAAGGTATTGCGATCGGGACTAAATGCCATTCCTTCAAAACCGCGAGATGAAGCAAGATTAGCAGGGACAATTTCTTGGTTGACGGCAATTCTTCCGGTTTCGGGGAAATCGGTGAAGAAACCATCTACACCTAATTCAATAAACTGCTCAAATTCACCTTCGGGAGTTTGCACCGTACCGTCGGGATTTAAAGTTAAATAACGTTCTTCGTTTCGCAAGGTATAAGGATGAATTTGCATACCCGCATCATGCGCCCATTCTACATAAGGGCGAACTTCTCCAGTGAGTTGGGTGGTAATTTCAGCATTTCCATCACCATCCGCATCCACGGGATTATCTATAGATTCTCTTAGCACAAAACTGTTTTTCCAAGGGCCAACACCTTCAGCGTAGGTTTCACCGATATAATCAAAGATTTCCTTGGTAGCTAAATCTTGATAAGTTGTATCGGGAATACCATCACCAGTGATATCTTGACCAAAATCGGGAACTACACTTACAAAGTCGCCGTAAATTGCTGTTGCATCTGCTGCGTCAAAATCGGGATTGCTGAAATTAGCGACAATATCGTAAGGTACCGAGAAACCACCGCCGTTTTCGTTAATAAAATCATCTTCGACATCACCGAAAAGCTGCACTAAAGGCAAATCCTCTAAACCAGCTTCGGGAAGTAGATTATTTTGTAAATCGAGAAGATTTGCAACCTCAAAAGACTGAATAAAAATTCTATCTGGATCGGTAAAACCAGTTTCCTGTAAAGTTGAAATTAACGGCTCTTCCAAAGATAAACCTTGCTCGTCAAAGAAAGTTGGGTGTTTCGTCTCTGGATATATCCCTACTTTTTCCCCGGTTTCTGCTTCCACTTCCTGCACAAGTTCGATAACTTCTTGAAAAGTAGGAATTTCAAATTCACCATTAAAAGATTGATCGCGGAAATCGCGAGGCTGTACCGCTCGCAACTGCTTGATTTCCTCTAAAGTAAAATCTTCAGCAAAATAAGCTGTAACTTCTTCTCCATCAAGATTTTTAGTTGATTTACGCTCCTCCCCAAATACAGAGGCAATGTTTGTGGTATCATCTAAGATTGGTTCGTGACGAGCAATCAATACACCATCTTTAGTAATTACCAAATCCGGTTCGACAAAATCAGCACCTTGAGTAATAGCGAGACGATAAGCTGCTAAAGTATGTTCGGGTAATTCTCCACTTGCACCACGGTGAGCTATAACCAGCGGTGGTTCACCATCGAGGGTATCGAAAAGAACATCGGGATTTTGTGGCGATCGCACTACAGGTTGATCGCTGCTTGCTAAATTTGGAGTGGCGATCGGTGCTTCAATCAACTTCCCCGTCGAATCAAAGTGAAGTAAAAACGGCCCAAATTCATCTCCGATCCAAATTGAACCGTCATCGGCAATTACAAAAGATTCAATATCGAAATCAGCACCAGTCAACAAACGTTGTGCAGAATCTTCGTTAACAATATCGAAAGGAATCAAATTATCAGGATCGGAAAGTTGAATAAATTGCTCAACCTCAATAGTTCCATCACCTTCGTTGTCTTGCTTAAAATCAGGATCTACCTGATAAATCCGCAATAGATAATCAGCACTATTATCTTTACTGCCAAAACCGTTATCCGACAAAAACCAGTAAGAGCCGTCATTATTAGGAGCAAACTGCACCCCACTAAAACCTTGTACCGGCTGCCCTGGAAAAGGTCCCGTGCGTCCATTAGCAGAAATATCAGCGCCTGCTGGGGAACCTTCCGCAAAAGTATCGGCTGGTAACGATGCGAATCCTGTTAACTTAGCGTCAGCCATTGGAGTCTATTTCCTTTTGATAAATTTTTACCGATTTAATAGTCGCGAAAATATAACTCTTATGTCTCCATCAATTGTTGACAAAGGGACAATAAGGATATATCTTATATCGCGCTTTTGAAAACTGTCCGATATTACGTAACTATTAAAGTGATTTTTTTGCTACCAATTTAAGAGTAGAAATTAAAGTTTAATATTGTGTTAATGACTGATAAAGCTTGTATTAATTGACTATTTGATTAGTACAAGGGAGTAGAGAATAATAAACCGCTTCTAGAACACACAGAGCGCAGAGGAAGAAAAAGATAAATTTAAATAATTTTGATACAAACCGAAAAGATATGAATAAAAAAACCGACTTCTGGAAGAAGCCGGAAAAAGAAGAGCTATATTCAAACTCTAATAATACAAATTGACAAATGAACTTATTAACTAGCCATTGAATTGGCAGTTAAATTGTCAAATCTAACTATCATGTCGTTGAAGTCTTTGTCACCGCCATTAGGTAAGTCTTCAAAACCGAAGGTGTTGTCACCTAACAACTTAACGTGATCGGCACTATCAGAATTAGCTCCCATGTAGGGGAAGTAAACTGTAGGATCGTTGCTAGTATCCATATCTTGAAGCTCTTCCAAAGAACCATCAATGATAATCATTGGTGCAACGATAGAGCCTCCCAAAATTGTGGCGCTTCCGGTTCCCATGCCATCGTCGTCAAGAGCAAACTTTAGTGCATTACCGTTTTCGTCGAGTACAACGTTGTCGAGGGCAGCTTGCATATAATCAGCAGTGTTAGGTGCAAGACTATCTATAAAACCATCAACACTATCAACTTCGTAGAAATAAACTTCATTGTCGAATGCTGCTTCTCGGAAAATAGAGAATTCTAATTCAACACTGTCAAAGTCACGTAAATCCATAACTTCGGCGTAGTTTCCACCTTGTAAATTGCTTCCCAAAGGTGGTTGATCGTCGGTTAGCTTTATGTCTAAGACTAAATCATTAAAAGATTCGTCTCCACCACCAACTTCGTCTTCCCAAGATAAGCTAAATTCACTGTTTCCTAAATCGGTGACTCGAAGCGGATTGAAAGCATCGCTGTCAGAAGTAGCACCGAAAATAACTTGGTCTTCGGAGATTTCACCGTTAAGAACTTGATCTGCGGTACCGTTTGATACTAAGAAGAATCTTAAGTTGTCTCCGCCGTTGAATCCGCTAACAGTACGAGATTGCTCCGAACCATCGAAACTGCTAGATCCGTTAAGATTTGAGAATAATACTTTTGACTGTTCTAAGGCAGCTTGAACGTAAGCATCGCCGTCATCGGGAGTGAGGATAATACCGTTTGCATTAGTAATTGTACCGTCATCATCTTCTACGGTAAATACGCCTACTTCATTGCTAAAAGCAGCGTCGGTACTGGTGAGTGTAGCTTGGAGGTTCACTCCTCTCGAAGGATCGCCATCGATCGAGAATTGATTATCATTATCTACTTGCAAATCGGGTAGCGGAGTAATAGCAACAGCAGTAGTAGTAAAGCTAAATCCGCTGTTTCCAGAAATACCAGCAAAGTCGTTACCAGATTCGTCTTCAAATGCACCAGCAGGAATATCTATATAGTAACCAGTAGAATTTGCAAAATCGCCAGTGGGATTGATTGTTACTGTATTACCACTAACTGTAATTCGCCCATCAGGAAGAGTGATAGTTTCAAATTCGCTGCCATCAGCATTCCTGATAACGATATCGCCACTACCCACCTCGACATCTTCGTCGAAAGTAATTACCAGTAGATCGATACCAATATCAGATGTAGGAGTGCTGCTGTCAATCTCAGGAGCGATATCGTCGATAGGATCGGCAGTAGTAAAGTTAAATCCATCGTTGTCAGAAATCCCAGCA
>CAYMZW010000026.1:0-5645 GCA_964395005.1 uncultured Rivularia sp. | reverse complement strand
TACCAAATCACCATCAACTGCCACATTTTGGCTGTCGTCTGCTGGTGCGCTGCTAACAATCTCAGGATCGGTGTTGTCGATAGGATCGGCAGTAGTAAAGTTAAATCCATCGTTGTCAGAAATCCCAGCAAAGTTGTTGCCAGATGGATCTACAATCCCATCGCTAGCAATTTCTACATAGTAGTCAGTAGAATTATCTAAATCGTTATCAGGAGCGATTGTTAAGGTATTACCATTAACTGTTACAGTGCTTGGTATAACCGAATTATCATCACTTCTTCTTAGAATGATATCGCCATTACCTCGGACAACATCTTCTGAGAAGGTAATTACCAAATCACCATCAACTGCCACATTTTGGCTGTCGTCTGCTGGTGCGCTGCTAGAGATTACTGGTGCTACATTATCAGCAAGCAAGTTGTTGCTTGCTGCTGGAGTAGCATCTGCTTGAGAGCCAAAAGTATTTTGAAGAGATATGTCAGTATCGCCATCGGGATTTCGAGCTATAGATACGCCTCTACCATCTAAAGATCCCCAGTTTTCCACGCTTAAGCGACTTGCACCACTAGGAACGGCAGCAGAACGTCCAGTTGATGAACCATAGTTTACTTGTATGTAATTATCTGTATCGGGATCGTAAACAGCAATCATGTCACCACCACTACCGAAGAAAGCATTGCTTGCTTTTGCTGCATCAAAAGCTAAGTTGCCTTGAGAAACAGTAGGTAAAGAGCCACCATTCACAGTCGCATTTCTAACTACTACCGCAAATTTTCCTGCTTCTAATGTAGTTCCAGAGGGGAAAGTAAAAAACTTTTCAAGGTTATCGTAGATTTCTAACCCACTAATATCAATATCTGAGCTAGATGTATTGTATATCTCAATAAACTCGTCTTCTATTTCGCGTACACTACCATTGTTAGTTGTGTCGAAATTTCCCCCTCCAGGATTATAGAGGATTTCGTTAATTGTGATGCCGTTACGAATAACATTTGTAGTTGTTGCCATTAGAGAATTTCCTATTGAATATAATAATTCAGACTTGTAGCTTTTGGCAGTAGCACTCCTGATTTGCTCAAATTTATTTGATAAATTCAGCCGATAAGTATGAACAAAGCCGACCCCTACAATACCCGCTAGTGGTTCAGAATTATCTGAATTACCAACTAATAGTCAGAGAAAAATTACAATTAATTGTTACTTAGTTAACTCTTTTATCTCAATAATATTACTTATAATTAATAGCCAAGTAAAGACTGTAAAATAACAATTTATCTTTTTTATCTAAAATTATATTTTTGAAATTATAAACTAACTAACTATTATTTATTTTTTCTAAAAAGTATGTATAATAAGTAGGCTATTTTGTGCTGACTTTATTGAAAATACTTGCACAAATATTAGAAGCATTACTCTGTAACACAATATGTAATTGGATTAGTTTTTAATTGTTCGTTTTCCTGCAACCCTTGGGAGACGTAGCACTGCGCTTTGTCTCTACAACCTGTGGGAATTTATGAAATGGAATATTATAGGAATGATTGCAGTTGACACAACGTTTCGGTGGTGCGTGACACTAAAAAGGTTATTACTACTTTCAAAAATAATTGAAGTGCCACAGCACCCTACGAGAAAATATGCCAGTTGCTGCCATTCCTGTTTCTTACTTTGTTTTCCTGTCAATTGTCAAAATTCATATCTTTCCATCTGCCAAGAAGCAATTAATAGAAACATCACGATTAATAAAAGTGTAATTCCTATCGCGAATAAAGCTTGTATGGGAAAACTTCCAGCAGCAGTTTCAACCGCATAGCGCTGCAATGCTGCAAAACTATATGGTTCAATTTGCCTTAAATATTTATTGGCATTTAAACTGCCTCCGCCAACATAAACTATAAAGGCGATCGCCGTTACCGAAGCAATTTTTTGAAAAAATGTTCCCAGCATTAAAGTTAATGCCTCTAGGAACAGTAACAGCAAATAAATCATCAATATGCTGCCAATAAAGTTGAATAAAAAATTAACAGTTATTCCAAATATTGCTGCCGTAATACCTATAACCAACGCGGGGGCACCTAACACAATGGAGCCAATAAATACAGCATAAGCCGCAAATTTACCTAAAACAAAAGCCGAACCAGATAAAGGCTTAGAACAAATCCATAGCAAAGTTTGGGTTAATTTCTCTTCAACTATCGCACCTTGACTAATTACAATAGTTCCAATCGACATTGGGAAAGTACCCAGCCACAAAAATAAAGATAATAATGCAATGCCTTGATTTGCAGATAATGATGAGCCACCAACACCAATCAAAGAAATTGCTGGTGCGGCAGATAATCCCATCCAAAGAAATAATGAAGATATCCAGCGTTTGTTTGCAAAGAAACGAACTAATTCTTTTCTAAATATGGGATAAAAACCGCGCAGCCAAGTATTTGCAGAGCTTTTAACGAGCATTTTTGTCTCCCTCTACTAAGTCTACAAAAATATCTTCTAATTGATAAGAAGTGCGTCCGAATTCAGTTACAACTGTTTCGCTATCTGCCATAACTAAACGTAGAAGTTCGTTTTCTGCTAGATTTGGATTGGTAATGTTAATATGCAGCTTACTTGTTCTATCATTGTTAACATCGGGAATTCCTGGTTCAATGTTAATACTTTTAATCCAAGGAATATTTCTTAATTTATCTTGTATTTTTAAACCATCACCGCGTACCGTTAAATGAAATTGACTGCGATTTCCGGCAAGCAATTCTTGAATCGAACCTTGAGCAGCTAATTTACCATTGTTGAGAATCACCACCATATCGCTGACTCTTTCCACGTCATCAAGAATATGGGTTGAATAAAAAACCGTACTTCTGCCGCGAAAACTTTCGATAATTTGTAACATATCCCGTCTTCCTAAAGGATCTAAAGCTGACGCTGGCTCATCAAGAATAATTAATTCTGGATCGTTTATAGCAGCTTGAGCAATACCGAGTCGCTGACGCTCGCCTCCGGAAAAACCTTTAACCGGACGGTTTTCTTTGCCATCCAAGCCTACAATATATATAATCTCGTCAATTCGACTTTCAATTTGGCTGTTAGAGCCTTTGAAAAAGAAAGAAGCTACAAAACGTAGAGTTTCGCGAGCGGTTAAATATCCATAGAAACGCGGCTCTTGAGCTAAAAAACCAACTTTTTCTCGAATACTAACGCTATCTTTAACAATATTTTCACCCAGAATAGTGCCGTCTCCACTAGAAGGCTTTACCAATCCAAGTAACAATTTGATTGTAGTGCTTTTACCCGCTCCATTAGGACCAAGAAAACCACAAATTGAGCCACGAGGTACGGCTAAATTCAATTTTTCAACAACTGACTTTCTACCGTAACTTTTGGTTAATTCTTTTGTAGAAATAATTAAATCGGGTTGTGTTGACACAATTTTATATTTATTAACCGTTTGAATGCAGCAACGCCATTATTAAACAAATATTGGATCTATAACAGTACCTGAATGGGTAATTTTGAGCTTTCTTTACAAAACCTCAAAACTGTTGGTTGTCGCACTTTGCGCTTATTTATAAAGGCTGTCGCCGTTTTATATGTTCCGATCTTGCAAACAATTGTTTCTAAAATGTGACTTGTTAGATGAACGTGAGAACATAGATAGTGATTTTGTGTTCGCTGCTCTTAAGAGGGCTTTGCGATGAGACTCATAATGTATTTCCTGGCTAATTACCATGCATATTTATGATGTAATTATAGTAGGTGCTGGCCCTGTTGGATTAGCAACAGCCAATGGTTTGCGTCAGCGAGGCATAGAAAATATACTAGTTTTAGATCAAACTAAAGCTTTTCGTCAGATTGGGCAAGGTTTAGATGTTCTTGCTAATGGATTAAAAGCTTTAAGATATTTAGATATAGCAGCTTACGAAGAAGTTAAAAAAGCCGCAGGAATCAATCAAAGCTCGGAGAATTCTCAACAAGAACCCAAATGGTTTGTTAGAAATTTACAAGGAGAGCCAATACGTACCATAGCACTCGACTTTAACGAATGGTTTGAAAGCTATGGTGAAGGTAAATTAAACATAAGCTGGTTTGATTTGCAAACAAGTTTAAGAAAATTAATACCTCCTGAACTTGTAAAAGCCAATCATCGCTGTATTGATGTTGTCTACGAACCAGAAAACGAATGCGTTAGAGTTGATTGTCTTTCGGATATGACAGTAGAAGCTAACCCCTACGCGCACTGGAATTCGGAAGCTGATAATACTCAAGCTCTATCTAAAAATATAGATATTAATACTGAATCAACAGAGCAAAAAACTTTTCGGGCTAAGCTAGTTGTTGCAGCAGATGGAATAAATTCTACCGTTCGTAAAGTACTTTATAAAAATACGAATTTTGAAAATTTTTCTCGTCCCGAATATTCTGGATATGCAGCTATAGTTTGCTCGGAAATCGCTGACATCCCCGATGATATTCAAACAGAAATACAAGAAAAATTCCTGCAAAATTTACCAATAGTGACTATATGTGAAGATGTAAATTTGAGTATGAGCGAGGAACAACCTCCCAGGATGATGTTATTAACTTTAAAACCAGGTCAATATATATATATTGTTCATATTCAAGTAGATTTAAATCAATTAGATGAAAATTCTCGAATTGAATTAACATTAAAACAATTAGAAAAAAATAATTTCCCTCACGCCATCAAAGAATTAGTACGGATATCAAACCCTGCAAATATGCGACACCGTACTTACTATATTCATCGTGCCATTATCTCAGATTCATTACCATTTCCCGACACTGCCAAACTCCATGTCGAAAATAATTCCGTTAATATGCAACCACCTTGGCACGCTGGTAGAGTAGTATTAGTAGGTGATGCAGCCCACGGAATGCCCCCTTTCGCCGCTCAAGGAGTAAATCAAGGCTTAGAAGATGCATTAACCATTGTCGAGCTTATAAATAAACTTGCGATTTCAGAAGAATTAAATGATATTGAAGCTATTCAAGAAACATTTGAAAAATACGAAAATATACGCCGTCCATTTATAGAATACGTTCAAAAAGTTACGATGACAGGGCTTAGCTATTCTTCAAATCAGCAAGAATTAGATAAGTATAATCAATTAATATTTGCTCGTGATTTTGAGCAAGTAGTGGAAGATTTGAAGGATTAAATGGTTCGATTATCTGTTGAGAAATCCTCTACACCATAGCAGTTAGAGCTTTTTTTCAAAATGGCGATACACCCTTATAGTGTCGGCGGGAGCCTCAGATTCTATTTTACACTTCAAAAGCTCTTGTAAAAATTCACCTAAAGCCTTACTAAACAACTGTTTTTCTCTCGTTTCCAAACAGTTACTAATATATTGATATGTAACTGCATGATGCAAAGCACATAATGGTTTAGCTAATTCCCAAGCTTCTAATAAACGTGATTTTGGTTCATAAGTAGTCCATTGATTTAAATATTCATCTTGCAAATGTTTTATAGAAGTATTATTCTCGGCAAAAAACAAAAGAAACATATCAAAGAAAGGATGACTAATACAGCTATCAGTCCAATCAAATAAAAGGTAATTATAGTTATACAACGCTACATTTCCTAAATGCAAATCACCATGCACTAATGTTTGAGG
>CAYMZW010000025.1:20190-30881 GCA_964395005.1 uncultured Rivularia sp. | reverse complement strand
AAGGTCAAAGGTTATAGGTTAAAAGTCAAAGGTGAGGAGTTAGGAGTTAGGAGTTAGGAGTTAGGAGTTGTTAATTAACAATTTTTCTCTCTTCCCTCTCTTCCCCCTCTTCCCCTCTCCAATTCCCAACTTTCAATTATGAAATCATTTAAATCTAATCTTATTCGTAGCTTTACCTTATTATTGACAACCTGTAGCTATCAAGTGCTGTTACTAGGTGAAGGCATTGTACCAGTTGCGGCACAAACTACATCAAGATTATGTGCTGTCCCTGGTAAAGATGGAGTGGGAAATAATGTAACTGGCATTATCAATACTTATTTCCCCGGTACCGGTGATGTGAGTGCTCGTGCGACATCAATTCCGATCGGAACTCCTAGAGGAGCATCAACACCAATTCAAGACGGCGATTTGCTGTTGGTTATTCAAATGCAGGGAGCAGATATTGATTCGAGTAATAGCAATAGTTACGGGGATGAGGAAGCAGGTGGCTCTGATGATAATCTTTCTAACTTTACACCTCCTTCACCAACTGGCGCTAGTGGTAATCTCAATGATGGGAATTTTACAGCGGGTAATTATGAATACGTTGTTGCTAGAGGAGATGCTACAGGTGGTTTGGTAACAATTGAAGGAGTAAATGGAGGAGGACTGATTAATTCCTATCGCAATGCTCCCTTTGGTACCCAAGGGCAAAGAACTTATCAGGTAATTCGCGTACCGCAATATTCTAGCGCTACATTAGCTTCAGGACTGACGGCAAGTCGTTGGAATGGTTCAACAGGTGGTGTTTTAGTATATGACGTTGCCGGTAATTTGAACTTAGGTGGTGCTACCGTAGATGTCAGCGGTATCGGTTTCCGTGGTGGTGGTGGACGAGAGCTTGATGGAGACACAGATCCGACATTACGACCAACTGATTACACAACTTCATCAGATAGGGCTGCAAACGGTTCAAAAGGAGAAGGAACTGCCGGTACTCCAAGATACCTGTTTAACTCTACAACTAATAATCTAGAACCAAATACAGCGGTTGAAGGTTATCCCGATGGTTCATATGGTCGGGGAGCACCTGGAAACGCTGGTGGTGGAGGTACCGACGGCAGACGATCTTTGAATGAGGAAAACTCTGGTGGTGGAGGTGGTGGTAACGGTGGTGCTGGTGGTAGTGGTGGTAGAACTTTTAGGTCTGAGTTTTATACAGGCGGTTTTGGTGGTGCTGTTTTTCCTTCTACAAGCAATCGTCTAGTATTGGGAGGTGGTGGTGGTGCAGGAACGACGAACGATGCTACAGGCAATTTGTCCAATGGTTTATCAAGTAGTGGTGCTGCCGGTGGTGGTATGGCATTTATTCGTACTGGTAGCGTTAGCGGTAACGGTACTATAAATGCTAATGGTGCTGATGGTTTAGATGTCGCTTTTGATGGAGCCGGTGGTGCTGGTGCTGGTGGTAGCGTTGTAGTATCTGCTCTGAATAACAACCTTACAGGTCTTACAGTAAACGCCAACGGTGGTAAAGGTGGTGACGCATTCTCTGATACATTTGCTCACGGGCCTGGTGGTGGTGGTGGTGGTGGAGTTATATTTACTAGCCCCCGTGCAAATACATCTGTGAATGGAGGTGCTTCTGGTATCACAGTCACTACAAACCCTACAAATTTTGGTGCAACTGCTGGTAGTAATGGTATTGCTTCCAATGTAGGGAATATAAACGGTGTTAGTTCCGGTGCGGAATGTTTACCGCAACT
The DNA here is from genome assembly GCA_964395005.1 of uncultured Rivularia sp. GTDB lineage: Bacteria > Cyanobacteriota > Cyanobacteriia > Cyanobacteriales > Nostocaceae > Rivularia. The sequence continues at coordinate 29,133 of CAYMZW010000025.1, read as the reverse complement.
GACTATTACCAAAACTACTTCTACCCCTGGTCCTATTATCAAGCCCGGACAAGCTACTTACACTATTACAGTTGCCAATGCTCCAAATTTATCCGCAGCAACAAACGTTAATATATCTGACCCCTTACCCAGTGGTTTTACTTTTGATGCTTCCATAAATCCTAGAATAATTTTAAATGGAGATTCGACTCGTACTAGTATTAGCAATCCAGCCGATGGAGAAACGACTGCCACTTTTGGTACTTTTGATATTCCTAGCGGTGATAGCGTTGCAATTACTTTTACTACTAATATCGATGAAAATGTTCCAAACGGGGAGTATAATAACCCAGCAACGGCGACTTATCTCGACCCTACTAGAACAACACCAGACGGGACTACAAGTGTAAACTATGATGCTGCAACAGTTGGTGAAGAAGTAATAGTCGGTTCTCCCGTTCCCGCCGATCCAGAACGTTTGCGAGGACTAAAAAGAATTACTAACGTATTCAGAAACGGTCTTCCCATCAGCGGTATCGACTTTAATTCTTTCGTTGATGACCCCAATGACCCCGTTGACAATTTACCTGGTTGGTTTCAAATATTACCAGTAGGAGTATTCGATATCACTCCGCAATTACCCTTACAAAGAGGTGATGAAGTTGAATACACGATGTATTTTCTTGCTGATGGAAATCGACCAGTAGAAGACGTGAGATTTTGCGATCCAATTCCTCAAGGAACAAGTTTTGTTACTGATAGTTTTGGTTCCGGTAGCGGTATTTCTGTAAATTTATCAGGTGCAGTTACAGCCAACACTAATAATAATGATGGAGATAACGGTAGCTTTTTCGCTCCAGGAACTCAGCTTCCTGTTAATAATTTCTGTCCTAACCAAGATAATCCCACAGGTGCGGTAATTGGTAATCTCGGTACTATCAACCATACTCTTGGTACTAATTTTGGTTTTATTCGGTTTCGGGTGAAAATTGATTAATAGTTAGGGAGTAGGGTTGGGGGGAACAAGGAACAGGGAACAGAAAAATATATTGATCATAAATTGACGTTGCAGTGCAACGTCTTTTTTGATTATTTCGATGGATTTTGGGAAAAATAAGTTTGTCCGTTTAGTATCTACTTCGATTAGATTACCGTGCAAATTTTCTCAAAAGCATCTCGAATTTGGAAAAATATTTTTAGTAAATTAGTAACCGAGCAGGGCGATCGCACTTTGCAATTGTTAATCGGAATTAATAAATGTGGTTTGTCAAGGTTGCTATATTTATGTTTATTTGTACTAATATTTCCCCTAACTGGCTGTCAACGAGCAAAATCTGACAAAAAATTATTAAAACCACTTCCGCAAGATTCATCAATACAAGTTTATTTTAATCATTCTCAAAGTTCTGAATATCAAGAGCCTTACCGTCAGAAAATTCGTAAGGGGGATAATTTAGAAGAAGTAATTATTGATGCAATTTCTCAAGCTGAATTTACGATAGATGTTGCCGTACAAGAATTACGTTTACCTTTAGTTGCTCAAGCATTAGCTAAGAAACATCAAGCGGGAATCAAAGTTAGAATTATTCTCGAAAATAACTATAGTCTTGCTTGGAGCGATTTGGCAACGGATGAATTGGCGAAGTTAACTCAAAGAGAGCAACTAAAATATCAAGATTTTCAAAAATTTGTTGATATAAACGAAGATGGTAAACTATCTGAAGAAGAAATTAATCAGCGAGATGCTTTAAAAATAGTCCGCAATGCCAAAATACCTTTAATTGATGACACCGCTGATGGTTCAAAAGGTAGCGGTTTGATGCATCATAAATTTGTTGTTGTAGATAATCGTTTTGTAATTGTAACTTCGGCTAATTTCACGTTATCAGGGATTCATGGTGATTATGATAATTATGATAGTTTAGGTAACGTTAATAATTTAATTAAAATCGATAGTGTTGAATTAGCCGATATTTTTACCAAAGAATTTAATATCATGTGGGGTGATGGAGTCGGAGGTAAATTCGATAGTAAATTCGGTTTACAAAAGCCTCGAAGAGATTTTCAGTCAGTTATTTTTGGTAATAATAAGGTAACAGTAAACTTTTCTCCTACTTCTCCTACAAAACTTTGGATTGACAGCAGCAACGGCTTAATTGGTAAAACGCTAAAATCGGCAGCTAATTCAATTGATTCGGCATTATTTGTATTTTCAGCCCAACGTTTGAGCAATATTCTCGAAACACGCCACAAAGAAGATGTCAAAATTAGAACTTTGTTAGAACCAGATTTTGCTTACCGTTTCTACAGTGAAGGTTTGGATATGACTAGCGTAGCTTTGAGCAATAATTGTAAATACGAACTCAATAATCAACCTTGGCAAAATCCAATCAATACTACAGGAGTACCTTTATTAACTAGCGGCGATTTACTGCATCATAAATATTCAGTAATTGACAAAAAAACTGTAATAACTGGTTCCCATAATTGGACGGAAGCAGCAAATATTGGCAATGATGAAACTGTTTTGGTAATTGAAAATTCCAAAGTAGCCGCTCATTATGTTAGAGAATTTGAAAGACTTTATGTTAATGCTGAATTTGGGATTCCTGAAAGGATTAAGAAGAAGCTAAAACTCGAAGAGAAGGAGTGTGGGGAAATTAAAGCTCCATCAACTTTTGCCGAAAAGGTAATTGTTGATGTTAATACAGCTACGGTGGATGAATTGGTAACGCTTCCTGGGGTGGGGAAGAAGTTAGCGGAAAGGATTATTGAAGCTCGTGGGGAAAGGCGTTTTAGTTCGTTGCAAGATTTGGAAAGGGTGAAGGGGATTGGGAAGAAGATGTTGGTGAAGTTGGAGGGGAGGGTGAGTTTTTAAACGCAGAGGAGCGCGGAGGGAAGCGCGGAGGTGCGCTGAGGTTTTTTAATGTCATTGCCAGCGTAATGTACTAGCAGGAATATCTAAATAGTTGATCAATGGCACAACCCAGGCACAAATAATTACACTAAAGGTACTCCCATTAGCTTGCTTGTCTATTAAACCGATGACCGAACAAAATCGAATTTGTATTCTTGGTGGTGGCTTCGGTGGACTTTACACCGCTTTACGTTTAGTGAAACTGGATTGGAAAGAGTCCCAGAAACCAGAAATTGTTCTTATTGATAAAGATGACCGCTTTTTATTCTCACCGCTTTTGTATGAATTGCTTAGCGGAGAAATGGAAAGTTGGGAAGTTGCTCCTCGTTATCAGGATTTGTTAGAAAATACTGGCATCCGCTTCTATCAAGAAACGGTTTCCGGTATTGATACTGACGAAAAACGAGTAGAGTTACTAAATGGCCCAGAAATTTCTTACGATCGCTTAGTATTAGCTATGGGTGGAGAAACGCCATTAACTATGGTACCTGGAGCAATGTCTCACGCTCGTGCTTTCCGTACTCTTGATGATGCATACGCTCTGGAAGAACAATTGCGAATACTAGAAGAGTCTGACAAAGACAAGATTCGAGTGGCAATTGTTGGTGGTGGCTATGCTGGTGTTGAATTAGCCTGCAAATTATCCGATCGACTTGGGGAAAAAGGACGTTTCCGATTGGTGGAAATGGCTAGCGAAATTCTCCGCACTTCTCCAGAGTTTAACCGCGAAGCTGCGAAGAAAGCTTTAGATGAAAGGGGTGTTTGGGTTGATTTGGAAACGAAGGTAGAATCTATCGCTCCCGATACTATTTCTTTGGAATACAAAGGTGTTGTAGATGAAATTCCTGTAGACTTGGTAATTTGGACTGTGGGAACAAAGGTAACACCTTTGGTAGAAAATCTTCCGGTTAAGCACAATAAACAAGGAAAAATTATTACTACATCAACTTTACAGGTAGTAGATAATCCCAATATCTTCGCTTTAGGAGATTTAGCGGAAACTCTTGATGCAGAAGGAAAACAAGTACCGACTACTGCACAAGCAGCTTTTCAAGAAGCTGATTATGCTGGTTGGAATATTTGGGCTAGTCTTACGAATCGTCCTTTGCTTCCCTTCCGCTATCAGCACTTAGGTGAATTTATGTCACTTGGAGTTGACAATGCGAGTCTTACAGGTTTGGGTATGAAAATGGAGGGAACATTTGGATATGTTGCCCGCCGTGCAGCTTATCTTTACCGTCTGCCAACTTTAGAACATAAATTAAAAGTTGGTTTTAATTGGCTAACTCGTCCTATTATTGAAGCACTTTCTTGAAGTTAGGGAGTAGGGGGAAGAGCGGGAGACAAGGAGATGGGGAGAAAAATTCCTTATTCCTAACTCACAACTCCTAACTCCTAACTCTTAACTCTTAACCCCTAACTACACTCAATCAATCTAGAATCTAAAATCTAAAATCGTTATAGGTGGATGAAACAGCCGAAAGTCATTTTTTTAGATGCCGTAGGAACGCTCTTTGGTATTAGAGGTAGTGTTGGTGATGTTTACAGTCAAATTGCCGAAGAATTTGGTGTGGAAGTATCACCAGCTACTTTGAATCAAACCTTTTTTCAAAGTTTTAAAGCTTCTCCACCGCCAGTTTTTCCTAATATACAAGAACAAGATATCCCGCAACGCGAGTTTGGATGGTGGCAGCGTATAACTCAAACCACTTTTGAACAAGCTGGTGTTTTACACAAATTCGATGATTTTTCGGCTTTCTTTAGTGAAGTCTATATTCACTTTGGTACGGGAGATCCTTGGTTTGTTTATCCTGATGTCCTCGAAGCTTTGAAAAATTGGCAAAATAAAGGAATCGAATTGGGCATATTATCCAACTTCGATTCCCGGATTTATTCTGTTTTACAAGCTTTAGAATTAAGAGATTATTTTCGTACTATCACCATTGCTACCCAATCTGGTGCTGCTAAACCCAATCAAAAGATATTTGCGATCGCGCTAGAAAAACACAACTGTCTACCAGAAGCTGCATGGCATATCGGCGATAGCGTTAAGGAAGACTATGAAGGTGCTTCTTCTGCTGGGCTTAGAGGTGTTTGGCTTAATAGACAATGAACAATTATCAGTTATCAATTTTAAGATTAAGATTTGTGTTGTTGATTGATAGAAACCTGGTTTTTTGAAAAAACCGCGTTTCTTAACTTTTTCGTTACAACTCAAGATTAGTTTGCTCAACAAACAATCATCAATAGATAATTGATAATTGTTCATTGATAACTGTTAACTAGATAACTGATTCGCTTCTATTTCTAATATACGAATCAAGTTTTCATCTCCTCTTTGCTTTGCAACTTCCAAACGACGCTGTAAATCACTACGCAAATTTGCTTGGTGAATTCTTGCTGTTTGATTATTTTTAGGACGCTTGCTAAGAAATATTTGATCGTTTTTTGCAAATATCAAATTTAATTTCTTGCGCTGCTTCAATTCTTCGATTTCTTGAGGATTCCCAGAATAATAACTGGCACCTCGATACTTTAATTCAGCAGCATGGTGGGTTGCAGGAGTATGTTTAGAGTAATGACATTTCCACTCTGCACCCCGATATTTTCCACAGACTTCTTGAGTAATTACTTCAACTGTTTCAGGAGCGTGTTCGTATTTAATTCCACGATAAATAAGTTTCATAATTCCTTGCCTCTGATATCTCAAACGTTAAACAAAGTGAGGCGCGTTCCTTCGGGCTATTTTCCTACTTCCGTCTTTTAATCGTAGTCAACTTGAAATTGGACGTTAACTGCAAATAAAAGTGAACGATTTTTCATGTCTGTAACTAATGTAACACTTTTTCGATAAAGTCAGGGTATTCTAACAGACTTTTATATTTTCTTAAGATTTTGGAAGTAAAGAGTACGGTATATCACTTAATTGAGCAACTATTGTTAGCTTGCGAATGATATTGATTTAGAGAAAAAAGGGAAAGCTAGTAAAAAGTAACATATTTTTCTTGACAAATAAACTATTTATATAAACGTTGGTTTTCAGCAAATACAGATAAATAAACTACCAAAAAATCAAGAAATGGCTTGTAGTAGCGCGGTAACTCGTCTCCGAATCACAAGGCGCTAAAGCGCTACTACGAACGTTAATTGCTTATTAAAAAAATCAAACCTGCAAAACTTTTACTTCTTCCCCAGCTTTAATCGATGATTTTCCAACTTCTAAAACAGCTAGAGCATTGGTATTAGCCAGCGCAATCAAATTACCAGAACTTTTACTACCACCAGCAACGCTAAATTGGTAAATCCCGTCAACTAAATCTAATTTTCCCCAAATGTAAGTTTCGCGTTTACCGTTGGAATTTAATTCATCGCGAGTTTGGGCTTTGATAAATTTGGGTTGCCAACCTTCCGCAATGCTCGAATATTTTTTGATAACTGGCTCCACAAAACGCCAATAACTTACTAAAGCTGAAACTGGATTCCCCGGTAAACCAAAATAAATTGGGGAATTGGGGATTGGGGATTGGGCATGGGTAATATTGAAAGTGGCTACAGTTAAGGGTTTTCCGGGTTTCATTGCTACGGAGCGTACTTTGATTTCTCCTGCGAGAGATTCGAGAATTTTTTCGACGAAATCATAATCTCCTACCGACACACCGCCAGATGAAAGTACTATATCGGCTTTGGCGATCGCTTCTTCAATTGCTTTTTTGATTGCTTCTGGCTCATCTTTGATAATTCCCAACATCAAAGCTTCACCGCCAGATTTTTTGACTAAAGCAGCTAAAGCATACTGATTTGAATCTACAATTTGTCCGGGTTGTAGAGTTTCTCGTGGTGTTATTAGTTCGTTACCAGTAGATAAAATAGCTACTTTAACGCGACGAAAAACATTTAATTTGGTGCATTGTGCGGCAGCTAAAACGGCTATTTCGGGAGCGTTAAGCTGAATTCCTGCTGGTAATAATTCTGCTTGGGCTTGGTAATATGCACCACGATGTCTAACAAATTCTTGAGATTCTGGTGCTTTAAGAATAAAAACTTTATCTTCTTCGCGACGGGTATTTTCTTGCATAACTACCGTATCGGCACCTTGAGGCATTACCGCACCTGTAAAAATCCGCGCTGCTTGTCCCGATTGAATGTTAGATTGAGGTTGATAGCCTGCGGGAATATCCTCAACAAGATTTAAAACCGTAGGCTTTTTTTCACTAGCTTCTCGAACATCCTGATAAATTACAGCGTAACCATCCATCGCCGAGTTATCCCAGTGCGGAAAATCAAGTTTACTGGTAACTGGTGAAGCTAAAATTCGTCCGTTGGCTGTTAATAAATCAACGGTTTCTATATCTGTTTGATTATTTAAAGGTTTAGCTAAATTAAATATAATATTTTCTGCTTCGTTTACTGATAGCATTGCGAGTCAATCCTATAGAAATGGAATAAGGAATAGGTTATAGAGGAGAAAGACGATATTAATAAAAATTTTCTTAGGTTAAATGGGCAATAATTTATTTTCTTTCAATCAAGCATTAGTGAAGAACTCTTTAATAATAATTTAAATGCTGTAGAACTTACTGATACTGTTAAATTTAAGGGTAAACACTCAAGCATATACCGATCAAACTTAAGTAAAAATAGCATATAACATTTAACAGTTTTTTGGATATGAAAAGTAAAGAGTTAGCATATATTTTGTGGTTTTTATGTACTTTTAGTATATGCGGCGCTCAACGTTTTTATTGCAAAAGGTATATCAGCGGTTTCATTTATCTTTTCACTTTTGGATTTTTTGGCATAGGACAACTTATCGATTTATTTACCATTCCAAATATGGTGGATGAAGAAAATCTCAAATATCAAGCGCTATACGGATATCAAAATATCAATATTAACGGTAATCCTCAAGTTACCATAAATGTTGACAGTCGGAAAAGTCATGCACATAAAACTGCATATAAAGCTATTAACAACAAAAAAGTTTCAGATACTATACAAATCTTGCAAATGGCGAAGAATAATGGGGGTATGGTGTGTCTTTCAGATTGTGTGCTTGCAACTGGTAAAGAAACTAAATTAGTTAAACAGACTCTTGATAAGATGTGTACAGATGGTTTAATCGAGATTACAAATCTTCCCGAATCTGGAGCTATAGTTTATAAGTTAATGTAAATTAATTTTATGAGTAGTATTTGATATTTTGTACTATTTAATTTTTGAGAATATCATATATCATTAACAACATTTTGCTCAAGAAATTGAGCAATTTCTTTTTTATCTATACTTCCTTCTGCTACTTTTAAAACTAAATTATAAATTTGCTCGTTATCCGAATTTAAAATATAGCCATTTAATCTTAAAAAAGTATCCATCACCGCAAAAGCAGTGCGTTTATTACCATCGATAAAAGGATGATTTTTGGCAATATGGTATAGATAAGCAGCTGCTTGTTCGTAAATCGTTGCGTGTAGATACTCTCCGAAAAATGTTGCTTGTGGTTGCGCTAAAGCTGATTCTAATAAACCCTCATCTCTGACACCAGTAGTACCGCCAAAGCTGGCAATTTGATCCAAGTGAATTTCTATTGCTTCGGATATCGAAATAAACTTAGGAATCTGCAAGACGACGGTAAACCTCTTCTCTTTCTCGTTTTGATGCTAAATAAGCTTGCCAAACTTCGCTATCATGGGAATTATCTTGATATTTTTCCTTAAAAATACGTACAACTTCTAACAATTCACTTAATTGTGATTCTGGGATTTGTTCTAATTCTTGAATAATTTGTTCTTTAATACTCATTTTTATAACCGATAGATATTACATTTACAGTTTACAACTTTATATTTTTTCCTCTTACAATAGAACAATTAATATATTGCTCAAAAAAACTTTGCGTTCCTTCGCGCTACCTCCTTGTTCCTCTGCGTTCAAAAATATCTAAAATGATAAACAGTCAATTAAAAATATAAGGTAGATGCCGTTTATCCTAAAAATAACTAAGCCATTTGCTTATTCTGATATTTCTTTAAATCGGCAGGTGCAAATAC
>CAYMZW010000025.1:0-20090 GCA_964395005.1 uncultured Rivularia sp. | reverse complement strand
ATAACTAAGCCATTTGCTTATTCTGATATTTCTTTAAATCGGCAGGTGCAAATACACCTTCTTCGGTAATAATTGCGGCAATTAATTCTGCTGGTGTCACATCAAAAGACGGATTATAATAATCAACACCTTCTGGTGTCAGGATAGTTTCTCCTATTTGATAAATCTCCGCTGGATTGCGTTCCTCAATCGTAATTTCATTACCATCAGCGACGGAAAAATCTACAGTAGAAAGAGGTGCGGCAACAAAGAAAGGTACATTATGAGCTTTGGCGATTAGCGCCAAACTGTAGGTGCCAATTTTATTTGCAGCATCGCCATTAGCTGCAATTCTGTCAGCACCAACAACAACAGCATCAATCATATTCTGTTTCATGCAGTGCGCTGCCATACTATCTGTGATTAAAGTTACCGGAATACCTTCTTGAACGCATTCCCAAGTTGTTAATTTAGCACCCTGCATTCTTGGGCGGGTTTCGGTGGCAAACAGTTTTTCTAAACGTTTTTCTCGCCAAGCTGAACGCACTATACCCAAAGCAGTACCGTAACCCGCAGTTGCAAGCGCACCGGCATTACAGTGAGTGAGTAAAGTTAATTTTTCAGGTGTTTCTGGTAATGCTTTTAAACCGTTGTCGCCAATTTTGTAACAGGTTTGTAAGTCTTCGGCGTTGATGGCTTGGGCAGTTTCTAGAAGACTTTTTTTAATTTCGTCTATTGTGCCAATTGATTCATAAGCAGTTTTCATCATCCGTGAAATTGCCCAAAATAAATTAACTGCCGTAGGACGAGTTTCGCGCAGCATTTGTGCAACTTGCTCCAAACGGTTTAGAAACTCATGGCGATCGCCCGTGTTAATTTCCCGCGCTCCCAGATACATACCGTATGCAGCAGCAACCCCAATTGCAGGCGCACCACGGACAATCATAGTTTTGATCGCCTCGGCCATATCTTCACTACGGTTAATCTCCACATAGGAATATTCAGCAGGTAATCGAGTTTGATCGATTAAAGAAACAGAATCTGTACGCCAAATTACAGGATATACGGGATTTTTTTGAGCCATTTTACCTTCAAATAGGAATTTAATTACTTAGTAATGGGTAATTGAGGAGATTGGGAGATTAGGAGATTGAGAGAAAAATTACTAACTATTAACTCTTAACTCTTAACTCCTAACTCCTAACTCTTAACTCCTAACTCCTAACTCTCAATGCCCAATTACCAACTCTTAGCAATCAATTGTAATTAAACTACAGCAGATGGTTGATTGCTGAAGAAAGTCTTTAAAATTCTTTGAGCAATTTGAGGAGTTGTTAAACCTAATTCGGCTTTGTTTTGATCGGGTTTTGCATGATCTACCAAAACATCCGGTACGCCAAAACGCTTGATGGGTACCAAAATATCGGCATCCAACAAGGCTTCTGCTACCGCCGAACCAAATCCACCCATTAAACAACCTTCTTCTAAGGTGACTACTTTGCCTATTTGTTTGGCTAAGGGGAACATTAATTCCGTATCCAAAGGTTTACAGAAACGAGCGTTAATTACGGTGGCTTCGATGCCATGTTCGCTAAGAATTTCCGCTGCTTGTAAAGTAGAATTCACCATCGAACCGTAACCGATCATTAATACGTCATCGCCGTTACGGAGAATTTCGCCTTTACCGATTTCTATAGGTTCCCAACCTTCTTCCATCAAAGGCACACCATAACCGTTACCACGAGGGAAACGCATGGCAATGGGACCTTTGGTATAGTTAACGCCGGTAACAGTCATGCGCTGAAGTTCGGCTTCATCCTTGGGTGCCATCATCACCATATTCGGAATGCAGCGCAGATAAGCGATATCGTACATTCCCTGGTGGGTGGGGCCATCGTCACCGACAATTCCCGCTCTATCTAAACAGAAGAATACGGGTAAATTTTGGATGCAAACATCGTGAATGATTTGGTCGAAACCGCGTTGCAAAAATGTAGAATAAATATCGGCAACGGGACGCATTCCTTGAGTAGCTAATCCAGCGGCGAGGGTAACTGCGTGTTGTTCGGCAATTCCTACATCTATATATTGATCTGGTAACTTAGCTTGCAGCTTATCTAAACAAGTTCCCGTAGCCATTGCCGCAGTAATACCGATAATTTTCGGATTTTGTTCGGCAAGATTTACTAAAGTCTCAGCAAAAACTTTCGAGTATTTTGGTGGCTTAGGCTTATTTGAAGGAACTGCTTTACCAGTTGTTAAATTAAACGGACTTTGAGCGTGATAGCCTACTTTATCTTTTTCAGCGAGATCGTAACCTTTACCCTTGATAGTAGCTACATGAACTAAAACAGGCCCCGGAATTTTATGTGCTTGCTTAAAAGTAGCAATCAAATCTTCCAAATTATGACCATCAACAGGTCCCATATAGGTAAAACCGAGTTCTTCAAACACGGCACCTACCTTGGGAACCGCTAATCGCTTCATACTTTCCTTGATGCGTTCGAGTTCCGGTGGTATCGAATCTCCGCCAACAAAAGGAAGTTGCTTTACCTGTTCCTCAAAATTGTCTTTGATAAACTGCATCGGCGGAGACAACCGCATTTTATTCAAATAGCGGGGGATTGCGCCGACGTTAGGAGATATTGACATTTCGTTGTCATTGAGGACAACCAATAAATTCGTATTGGGCAAATGTCCGGCATGGTTGATAGCTTCCAAAGCCATACCGCCAGTTAAAGCTCCATCGCCGATAATAGCAGCAACCTTAAAATTTTCACCCTTCCTATCTCGGGCGATCGCCATTCCTAGCCCCGCCGAAATACTAGTAGAAGCGTGTCCCGCGCCAAAATGGTCAAATTTATTTTCGCAGCGTTTTAGATAGCCTGCGACTCCATCCTTCTGGCGTAAAGTATGGAAATGATTGTAACGTCCAGTAATCAATTTATGGGGATATGCTTGATGTCCCACATCCCAAATAACTTTATCTCTATCTAAATCCAGGGTTTGATAAAGCCCCAATGTTAATTCAACAACACCCAACCCAGGCCCAAGGTGTCCGCCGGTAGCAGCTACCGTTTGTAAATGCTTGTCTCGAATTTGACGGGCAATCTGCTCAAGTTGCCGAATCGATAACCCGTGCAACTGATTTGGATGAGTAATTTCACTCAGGTGCATATTTACTGGGTTTTCCTCTCTACAATTATTTGTATATTGATTGTCCCACGGGAATGGGAAATTGGGGTGAATGTCAAGGAAAGATACGGAGATGCGAAGAGGGGGAGATGGGGAGAAAGGGAGATGGGGAGATGGGGAGAATGGGACATTGAGGGATATTTGCTTTTTATAATTACGAATTATGAATTATATTTTCGGTAAATGAAGCGATTAAAGCAATTTCTAGGAATAAAAGCGGTAATTTGGCTTCAGTAATGCCTTTAGAGGCTCTAAACTAATTTTCTCATCAAAATTATTTTTCAAGAGTAAAAAATGTTCGTAGTAAGGACTGTCTTTCCTCGATTTAAGGATTAAAATCCTTACTACAAACCTACTAAAAACCCGGTTGTGGATTTGCCGAACCTCCGGGAACCACTGGTGTATCTGGCTGTGGCTGCTGTCTTTCCAAATACTGACTCAGTACATAAGCCATATCTCCGCGAGTCATGGGTTTGAGAGGAGAAAGTTGAGGTTGCCAACTATCGATAAATCCTTCGGTTATAACCGTGGCAACTGCTTTCTTTGCCCAACTCGGAATTGATTCTTTATCCGAATATTGGGAAAGTATTTCAGCTACGGTATCATCCGAAAACTGAAATACACCATAAGCTTGAGCGAATATTGCCAAACCTTCGGCTCTAGTAACTCTTTGATTGGGGAAGAATAAATTTCCGCGATAACCTCTCATAATTCCAGTCTTCAAAACTGTTTGAATATTTTTATAAGCCCAATGAGAAGATCGAACATCGGCAACTTCCACATCTTCTGATGACAGATTTCGCTTATCAAGTCCAAAAGTTTTTACCATAATCGTGGCTAACTCAGCCCGACTCATTAACTTTTCGGCATAAAAATTACCATCCGAAAAATTTGTCATTAATTTAGCCGTGACTACTCTTTCGATTGCCTTAGATGATGGTGCTAAATCTTGCGGCTTTTCTTCAACGTCTACGTTATTAAAATCTGGTAGTGGCAAATTTTGCTTCTGCTCTCGTTCCATATTTACCAAATATGGCTTTTCAAGCGTGTTTTTGTCTTCAGCATAAGCAGCCAAAGAAAACCCAGGTATCAAAAAGATTAATGAAAGCGAGCTAAGAAATTTACCCATGATTTATACTTTTAATCAAAATTCTACCAATTTTAACTGACAACAAGGGTAACTCGATAGTTTCTCAATTTAAGTAAATTTCCGCATTTTTAAATATCAGAATAGCTAATAGTAGTTATCAAAGTAAGCCCCTTCACCTCTACTATGGATTAATAGGAAGGCATTTTATTCAAGGAGTTTCGGGAATGACGGCAACAGCAGATCCTGTAAAGTTGATGAAGCAAGAAGTTGGTAAAGCCGCTGCAAACTTAGTTAAATCCGGTTCCATCGTCGGATTGGGAACGGGTTCAACCACCGCTTTCACCATTCAATTTCTAGGTGATCGCCTTAAATCCGGCGAGTTGAAAGATATCGTTGGTATTCCCACATCATTTCAATCGGAAGTTTTAGCTAAGCAATACGGCGTACCTCTAACCACCTTAGACGCGATCGATCGTATTGATATAGCCATTGACGGCGCAGATGAAGTCGATCCCTCCAAAAACCTAATTAAAGGTGGTGGTGCAGCCCATACCCGCGAAAAAGTAGTAGACTATCTCGCCAATCAATTTATCGTAGTAGTAGATAGCGGTAAATTAGTTAGCCGTTTGGGTGAAACTTTTGCAGTACCCGTAGAAATCATCCCAATGGCAATTACCCCTGCAATGCAAGCCATTACCAAACTTGGCGGTAAACCAGAAATCCGCATGGGAGTAAAAAAAGCCGGTCCCGTAATTACCGATCAAGGTAACATGGTTGTAGACGTAAGATTTGATAACATCAGCGACCCAGATAACTTAGAGAAAACACTTAACAACATTCCCGGTGTTCTGGAAAACGGCATCTTCGTTAACTGTGTAGATAAAGTTTTGATTGGCGAAGTAAAAGATAATAAGCCCGTTGTTAGGGAAATGTAAGATTGTTAGTTGTTAGTTGATAGCTGATAGTTGATAGTTGATAGTTGCTCGCTTTTAATTTATTAGCTAATAACTAATAACAAAAAGTCTTGTAGGGTGTGTTACGGCTCGCGAATGTGTTGTTTTTATTACTATATAGAAAATGCCGTAACGCACCTGGTATATATTTAGAAAATTATTAATTAATCCTGGCGGTTGGAAACCGCATCTACACGGGCAAAACCCACCTGCGTGGGTTCAGATTATAGATTAAATTATGGGATTATCAGAAATTTTCAATGCCCGATCCCAAATCCCCAATTCCCAAATATTATAAAATGCTTTAATGCACCATTGGCTATTTTAGTAATAATAAAATGCTGCCCAAGCTTGCCCGGAGGCGCTCAAGCACTAGTGCGAACAATAAAGGTAAGTGAAAATAATGCCAGTATTTTAGCTTATGGGAATCCAGGGAGTGTCAAGCTAATTTGATATTACTTTAGGAAATCCCGTTTATTCAAGTACGCTCAAATCAACATTGATCTATATTAAATTCAGTAATGCTTGATTCAATTTTTATTCTTAGATTCTAATTTACCCAATGCTTTACAGACGATTTGGACGTACCGAATTACAAATACCCGTTTTTTCCTGCGGTGGAATGCGATATCAGTTTAAATGGCAAGATGTTCCCCAAGAAGAGATTCCCCGTAAAAATCAAGAAAATCTCGAAGCAACAATCAAAAAATCTGTAGAAATTGGTATAAACCATATTGAAACTGCTCGCGGTTACGGTACTTCTGAAGTGCAATTAGGAAAAATTTTACCGAAATTCAATCGCGATAAATTAATAGTACAAACTAAAGTAGGCCCAAAGGCAGATGCAAAAGAATTTGAAAAGACTTTAGAACAATCTTTAAAAAATCTGCAATTAGACTATATCGATCTATTAGGAATTCACGGTATTAATAACGCCGAAACTTTAGAAAATACAGTTCGCCCAGGTGGTTGTTTAGATATTGCCAGAAAATTCCAAGCCCAAGGAAAAATTAAATTTATCGGCTTTTCCACTCACGGCCCAACTGATATTATTGTTGAAGCAATTAATACCAATCAATTCGATTATGTCAACCTGCATTGGTATTATATTAATCAAAATAACTGGGCTGCAATAGAAGCCGCTACCCGTCACGATATGGGAGTATTTATAATTAGCCCTTCGGACAAAGGCGGCAGACTTTACGATCCACCAGAAAAATTAGTTAAACTTTGCGCTCCTTTGTCACCGATGGTATTTAACGACTTATTTTGTTTGAGTCATCCTCAAGTACATACCTTATCATTAGGTGCAGCAAAACCAAGCGATTTTGACGAACATTTGAAAACCTTGGATTTATTAAATAAAGCTCCAGAAATACTGCCGTCAATTATAGAAAAATTAGAACAACAAGCTGCAAAAACTTTAGGAGAAGACTGGGCGAAAACTTGGCACGTCGGTTTACCCAAGCACGAAGAAACACCAGGAAACGTAAATATTCCAACAGTTTTATGGTTGCGGAACTTAGCCATAGCTTACGACATGACAGAATATGCAAAAATGCGCTACAACCTTTTAGGAAGCGGTGGAGATTGGTTTCCAGGAAACAAACCCAATCAAATCGATAAATTAGATTTAAAAGCTTGCCTAAAAAACAGTCCTAACGCCGATAAAATCCCTAAAATACTTGCAGAAGTAGATCAGATGTTAGGAGGTGAAGAAGTGAAACGTTTATCGCAAAGTTGAAATTGGTTGTTATTTGTTAGTGGTTGGTTGTTAGTTGTTAGTTGATATCTACCTGGCGACTGTAAGTCGCGGCTACATAAACAAAACCCACCTCCGTGGGTTATAAATTTAATAGTCCACGGAGGTGGACTTCGCCTATGTAGTAGCGGTTTTAACCGCCGGATACTGTTAATTGACGATCGATAGTTATCAGCTATTAACGGAGCGCAACACATCGACAAGTTCTACAACCATCAACTATCAACTAACCTTCCATAACAAGCAACACATTTCTTATTCCCATTGGCTTCATTATTCAACCAAGCCCACATCTGATCTCCAAATGAAAAATGCCACCATTCTCTAGGGTTGCGTACAAATCCGGCTTTTTCCATTACATCTTTCAATAGCAAACGATTCGCATGATAGCTTAATGCTTCTTGTTGTTCAATCTGGGCATAATAATCGGGAAGCGATCGATCCGAAAGCTCATCAATTGGCGAACCCATATTTACTATTTGTCCCATTTCATCAACCAAGGTTATATCCACCGCACCACCAGTAGAGTGAGGAGGAGGTGTTTTTTGATCCAAACTTGGTTCAGCCCAAATTTTATAAACCTCTTCCCAAATACTTTGCTTTTGTGTTTCTGACATTGATTGAGTTAATCCCTTTTCTTCTACAGCTTGAGAAAAAGTATAGTTAACCATAAACTTTTGTACAGCCACAGGGCGATAAGCATCAAATATTTGAATGCGCCAATCGGGGCGTAATTTTTGTAAATAATTTTGAGCTTCTATCAAATAATCTACAAGAGTGGAGCGGAGAAAATAAGGAGAATGTTTTCCATAAGGTGCCCCTAACTTCTCATAAGGATGAGGAGATTCCACCGCAAAATCCGATAGCGGAATTTCAACTAAAGGCTCGTCGCATTCAACAATTTCAATATAGTGATAAGGACGCATTAATGTATTTTAGATTTTAGATTTTAGATTTTAGATTTTAAGATAAGAGTTAGGAGTTGGGAGTTGGGAATTAGGAATTAGAAAGTTTATATTTCTCCTTGTCTCCTTGTCTCCCCATCTCCTCATCCCTTCACCCTCCATCCTCTTCCGGAACTGGATCGTAACCGCCAGGATGAAATGGATGACAGCGACAAATACGACGAATACCTAACCAAGAACCCCGCAATACTCCAAAACGTTCGATCGCTTGCATGGTGTACATCGAACAAGTGGGCTGGAAGCGACAGGTTGGCGGAAATAGTGGGGAAATAAACATCCGGTAGAACCGAATTAACCAAATAAATAATAGTTTCATAGTTTCAAACGGTATCAAAAATCCGATAAATTGGTAGTAAGGGAAAAATTTCTAATTAATTATATTTAAATTGATTTCATTTACTGTTGTAGATACGATTCCGCCTTTGTGGCTGCAAGTGGTAGCCGTTGGTATTTGGGTGTCGCTGATTCTTCTGAGTGCGGGGGGAGTCAAACGTTTTGTTAAAAACGATTCGGAAATTATCCGTAAGATAGTTCACATCGGTACTGGTAATGTTATTCTACTTGCTTGGTGGCTGGATATTCCTGCAAGTATAGGTATCGCTGCTTCGGTTTTAGCAAGCGCATTTACTTTATTGTCCTATCGATTTCCGATTTTACCCGGTATAAATAGTGTAGGGCGTAAAAGTTTGGGGACTTTTTTCTATTCTGTTAGTATTGGCGTTTTAGTTGGTTGGTTTTGGTATTTGAAACAACCATTTTATGCCGTAATAGGAATATTAATTATGGCATGGGGAGATGGATTAGCTGCACTCATCGGTCAGCGTTTTGGTAAACATAAATACAATGTATTAGGAGGTCAAAAAAGTTTAGAAGGCTCTCTTACTATGACATTAGTTAGCTTTATTGTCAGTATTTTAATTTTACAAAGCGTACAAGGTAATACTTGGGAAACTTGGCTGATATCGGCAGTTGTAGCTATAGTTGCTACTGGTTTAGAAGCGATTTCATTTCTCGGTATTGATAACTTAACCGTTCCTTTAGGAAGTGCGGCTCTAGCTTTTGTGTTAAACCAATTGATTATTCATTAAAATTTTTAAAGGGAGATTTTATACTCGTTCGGAATTTAAATTATTAACTATTAACTTTTCTCTAGATATAGAAAATCCCGGCTTCTTGAAGAAACCGAGGTACTATATCAAGGCTCGTAGTTGCGCCGTCTTCGCCTCTTATAGGAAGCGCTGTACGCGGAGCGTTCTCGTAGAGTAGCGCAACTACAAACTTCTTATTAATGACGGCGATGGTAGTGCCGACGATAAATCATATCGTGCATAGGATAAGCCTCTTGTCGATGATATGTTGGACGGTAGTTGCTTCTTCTACGTTGATATTCGGGACAATCTTGATAATTATCGCGATGATTTACTCTTCGATAATTCGGATGGTAGTTGCGTCGCTGGTAATGACGGCGCTTGTAATAATTACTTTTGCGATCGCGTCTTCTATGATGACTAATTTTATAATCGTTTCGATAGATAGCAGGTATAGCTTCCCCTACGTCAATCTCTTCGCTTTGTATCGAAAGCAATTCTAATTCAGATGTTGATTGAATATCTTTTTTAATTGCTGCTGAAGCTGTCTCAAATCCCAAACAGCAGGGTAATACTAAAGTACCAATTACAAATTTCCAAAGCATTTTAAGTTGATTAACCTCGTTATTATCAAAGCTGGCTTCAGCTTGACAATGACTCAATCAATTTTGGATTTTAACCACAGATGTGTTGTGTTTAAGAAAAAAGATTTTCGATCGTAGTTCCTTGAAATCGCCTTATTAGGAATTAATCAAAAATCTTTTACCTCTAGATTTATCCATGAAGAAATCCGAAATCGATTGATTTAATTCCCCTAAGCTTCAGATTTACGCAGCTTACAGCCATCGCAATATAAAGTCCATATAAATGGTTTAGCACGAACATTGCTCTGGGAAAAGTTATAAACGAACTAATTTTCTGTATTTTTTTTTCATTATGGCTTGCAAAAGTTCACAAAAGTTTATTAAAATAATTCTATAGATATCAACAATTTGTTCCTTAAGGCGGATGACTGCTAATGACTTTCATGACGTTATCTCAACCATTCCTCCGTAATAAGCAGGAAGATTTAGATTACCAGGATTTACAAGGTATTTGGCGCATAAGTGGAAAAATTGGTAATATACAACTCATTTCTGGTTTTTATACTCGAATAGACCAAGTATTTATCGTTTGGGGCATAATATGTGCGTTCATGTTTATTACGGCGCAATATTTACCTATTAGCTGGGCTACTCAGGCAATTATATGGACGGCATTTAGTGCAATAGGTACGGCAATAATGATTGCATTTACCTGGTTTTGGGTAAGTGTAGAGCGTTTGCGGTGGCTGATATATGCTTGGGTGGCTTTGATGTTGACGGGTATTTTTTTAACTGATTTAGGAATTTTTCTCGGTTGGGGACAAGTATTGATGCGTTTATGTCCCTTGTGGTTAGGATTAAGTGCAATTGGTTATGTAATTACTGCATGGGCAGTGCGATCGCGCACTTTTTTAATTACCGCAGCAATTCATGTATTCGGGATTATGCTTTTATCCTATTGTGGTGGAAAGCAGTTTCTGGCTACTGGTTTAATCATGGGAATGAGTTTACTACTTTTAGCCGAACTTCAGTGGGAAATGCGTCCCCCAATTAATTACGACGTACTAACACCAGAACAAAAAGAATTTAATAAACAGCAACATTTAATTCGCCAATTAAGTTTGCAAGGAAATTAAATATAAAAATTATTGGCTACCAAGAAAGCCGGTGGTTTAACACAAGTTAAAACCACCGGCTTAATTTTTGATTCACTCATCTTTGTTTTTGTGATTTACCATGTACTAACCGTGCTTTACCGTGCTTTTCTTATAAACCTCACCAGTAAACGGCTGAACTCCACTATTCGGATAAGCATCATCGCTAGGGCCAAAAATCCGCACTACCGCTTCAGAAATGAATTGAGCTATATTTGAAAGCATTTTGGAAATAAACATAAAGGTAATCTCCTTCAGTTTTTATTTTTAATCTTTTAAAAATCGATACCTTTAATGTAGTTCCAACACCATAAAAAAAATCAGCTTCTACACATATCGAAAATATTTGTAATGCTTATTCAATTTGCTTTGTAATTCTTTAGATTTTTTTCTGTAACGGAAAAACTTAATTTTATAGTAACCCAAAACAGTGAACAGTAACCAGTGAACAGTGAACAGTAAAAATTTAAACTCCTAACTCCCAACTCCTAACTCCTAACTCCTAACTCCCAACTCCCAACTCCTAACTCCCAACTCCTTGACATGATTTATGGTGAAAACTACCATAAATAGAAATAGGTGTGATGGGGTGCTTTTGTGTATGACGAGTTTGTTTAATAACGAGAATAGGTTAATGTCGGAGCAATTAACAATCTCCAGCGAGGATTATAGCTTGCTGACAGACCTTTATCAATTGACGATGGCGGCTTGTTATAGAGGTGAAAACGTACATCAGAAAAAAGCTTGTTTTGAAGTATTTGCTAGGAGACTTCCAGAAGGATTTGGTTATGCGATCGCGATGGGGTTGGAGCAGGTGCTGGAATATCTGGAAAATTTTCGATTTAATGACGATCAAATAAAAGCTTTGCAAGAGACGGGAATTTTTGATAAAGCACCTGTGGAATTTTGGTCGTTATTAGCAGAAGCTAAATTTACGGGGGATGTATGGGCTGTAGAAGAAGGTACTGCGGTATTTGCTCTAGAACCTTTGTTGCGAATTGAAGCACCGTTATGGCAAGCGCAATTGGTAGAAACTTACTTGCTTAATACCTTAAATTACCAGACATTGATTGCAACCAGAGCAGCGCGATCGCGAGATGTTGCCGGAGAAAAAACGACATTATTAGAATTCGGTACTAGGCGAGCATTCAGCCCTCAAGCTTCACTATGGGCGGCAAGAGCGGCATTGGCAGGGGGTTTTGATGCAACATCTAATGTATTGGCAGCACTAAAATTAGGTGAAAAACCCAGTGGTACAATGGCTCACGCTTTGGTTATGGCGCTTTGTGCGTTAGAAGGTAGTGAAGAACAAGCTTTTAGTGCATTTCATCAATACTTTCCAGGGGCACCCTTGTTAATTGATACTTATGATACAGTTGCTGCCGCTCGTGAATTAGCAGTTAAGGTAAAAGCGGGAGAAATAAAGTTAACAGGAGTGAGATTAGATTCTGGAGATTTGGTAGCATTATCAAAACAAGTCAAAGAAATTTTGCCAAACGTATCAG
Source organism: uncultured Rivularia sp. (assembly GCA_964395005.1). Classification (GTDB taxonomy): domain Bacteria; phylum Cyanobacteriota; class Cyanobacteriia; order Cyanobacteriales; family Nostocaceae; genus Rivularia. Next base: position 7,815 of record CAYMZW010000025.1, on the reverse strand, counting down.
TATTTGCAAGTGGAGATATAGATGAATGGGAAATTAGCAGACTTAAAAATAATAATGCCCAAATTGATGGTTATGGTATGGGAACCCGGTTAGTAACAGGTAATCCAATCAATGGAGTTTACAAACTCGTGGAAATAGACGGTATTCCGGTGATGAAGCAGTCTAGCGGCAAAATTAGTTATCCAGGAAGAAAGCAAATTTTTCGCGAGTTTGTAAAAGGTGAAATGAAGAAAGATACTTTGGGATTAGTTTCGGAAAATTATCCAGATAAGCAACCTTTACTCAAATTATTTATGAAAGATGGTAAACGTTTGGAAGTGCCTTGTACGATTGGAACAATCAGAAAACGAACAGCCGCTTCAGTTGCCAGTTTATCATCTCAGATTAGAAACTTAGATTCCGAATCAGTGTCTGTAGAAATTTCAACTTCTCTACAACAGTTAACCGAGCAGACAGCGAGCAGTGAACAGTGAACAGTGAACAGTGAACAGTAGAAAATGCGTTTATTGAATTTATTTTTGATTATTTACAACTAACAACTAGCAACTAGCAACTAACAACTAACAACTAACAACTAATAATGAAAATTGCATTATTTGGTACGAGCGCAGATCCACCGACAGCAGGGCATCAAGCAGTTTTAGTTTGGTTATCGCATCATTACGATTTAGTAGCGGTATGGGCAGCAAATAATCCTTTTAAATCAGATCAAACATCTTTAGAATATCGCGTTGAAATGCTGCGATTATTGATTGATGATATTAGCTCATCGAGAATAAATATTCGTTTGGAACAGGATTTAAGCTATTTAAGAACCGTTACAACAGTAGAAAAGGCTAAACAACGCTGGGGTAAAGATACTGAATTTTCTGTGATAATTGGTTCGGATTTACTCGATCAATTTCAGCGGTGGTATAGAATTAAAGACTTGTTGCAAGAAGCAGAAGTATTGGTAATACCAAGACCTGGATATACGATAGATGAAAGTAGTTTGCAAAATATACGCCAATTAGGAGGAAAAATAACTGTCGCTAACCTTACAGGATTAGATGTTTCTTCAACAGCGTATCGCGAACATGGCGATACTCAAGCTTTAACACCCTCTGTAGCTGCTTATATTAATCAAAAGCATTTATACGAATGCCAATCAACCACAAAACTTTACTAACCTTAAATCAACAGCCCTTAGCCGATTTCAAAGTCGGTGTTGATAATGCGATTTTTTCAGTTGATATTGCTCAGAATAGGCTATTAATTCTATTGATAATGCGCCCTTGTGAGCCATTTGCAAAAAATTGGGGTCTTCCTGGTACTCTAGTTCGTGAAGGAGAGTCTTTAGAAGATGCTGCCTATCGAATTATGGCAGAAAAAATTTGTGTTGAAAACCTTTATTTAGAGCAATTATATACTTTTGGTGGGCCACAACGCGACCCCAGGGAAGCAAGTGACAGTTATGGGGTACGTTATTTATCGGTAAGTTATTTTGCTTTAGTCAGATTTGAAGAAGCACAATTAATTACTGATAGCGTCGCCGATGTCGCTTGGTATCCGGTAAAGGAAATACCATCATTAGCATTCGATCATAATGAAATAATTTCATACGGATACAAACGTTTGCAAAATAAATTAGAATATTCTCCTGTAGCTTTTGATGTATTACCAGAAAAGTTTACTTTGAACGATTTATATCAGTTTTATACTACTGTTTTAGGGGAAAATTTTTCCGATTATTCTAACTTTCGCGCTCGTTTATTAAAATTAGGTTTTTTGTGCGATACCGGAATAAAAGTATCTCGGGGTGCCGGTCGTCCTGCTAGTTTATATAAGTTTGATGCCGCAGCTTTTGCACCTTTTAAAGATAAGCCTTTAGTTTTTATTTAAATATTAATAATCAACATTTAACTATGATAATAAGCTGAATTAAAAAAGGTATAAAAGGTAAAATATTGAATTAAAAACATAAATATTATATTTTTACTGTTCCCCGTTCCCCGTTCCCCATTCCCCATTCCCTACTCCCTACTCCCTATTCCCTAATTAATAAATGAAAATTACAATAGCTCAAATTAATCCAATTATTGGCGATATACCTGGTAATATTCAAAAAATTATCGAAGCTGCTAATAAAGCAGTTGCAGATAAATCCGATTTACTATTAACTCCCGAACTTTCTTTATGCGGCTATCCTCCACGAGATTTATTATTAAAGCCTGATTTTTTAAAGGCTATGAATATAGCTTTACAACAGTTAGCTGAAGATTTACCTGCTGATTTAGCTGTATTAGTAGGAACCGCAGAAGAAAATAAAAATGCACATATTGCCGGAGGAAAAGCTCTTTATAACAGCATTGCTTTACTTTCTCAGGGAAAAGTAAAACAGATTTTTCACAAGCGATTACTACCAACTTATGATGTCTTTGACGAACATCGATATTTTGAACCTGGTAATCAAGCTAATTTTTTTACTTTAGATAACGTTAAAATCGGCGTGACGGTTTGCGAAGATTTATGGAATGATGAAGAATTTTTTGGTAAACGCAGTTATTCTATCAATCCGATTGCCGAATTATCAAAATCAAACGTAGATATAGTTGTTAATTTATCAGCTTCACCTTATACATTTGGTAAACAGCACTTTCGCGAAGCTATGTTAAAACATACTGCTACGCGCTTTGATACACCGATTATCTATGTAAACCAGGTAGGTGGTAATGACGACTTAATTTTTGATGGTAGAAGTTTTGCTTTGAATAAACGTGGTGAAGTAACTTCTCGCGCTTGTGGTTTTAATACTGATTTACTTCAACTAGAATTTGATAAACAAAATCTCGATTTAAATGTAGGCTCTATTGCACCCGATTATGAATGCGAAGACGAAGAAATTTGGCAGGCTTTGGTATTAGGAGTAAAAGATTACGTTCAAAAGTGTCGTTTTTCTAAAGTCGTGTTGGGTTTGAGTGGCGGTATTGATTCATCCATTGTTGCAGCGATCGCCACTTCTGCGCTAGGTAAAGAAAATGTGCTGGGTGTATTGATGCCTTCTCCTTATAGCTCGGAATCTTCTATCAAAGATGCTGATGATTTGGCAAAAAATCTTGGTATCGCAACTCAAAAGCTACCAATAGGAGATTTAATGAAGTCTTATGACGGTACTTTTACAGAATTATTCGCAAACACCGAATTTGGGTTGGCAGAAGAAAATATCCAGTCTCGAATTCGCGGTAGCTTATTAATGGCAATTTCCAATAAATTTGGTTATCTATTGCTATCAACTGGCAACAAGTCAGAAATGGCAGTTGGTTACTGTACTCTCTACGGTGATATGAATGGTGGTTTAGCTGTAATTGCCGATGTTCCCAAAACCCGCGTTTATTCAATTTGTCATTGGCTAAACAGAAACAGTGAAGTGATTCCGCAAAATGTTTTAGTCAAACCACCAAGTGCAGAGCTTAAACCCAACCAAATTGATAGTGATTCACTACCTGATTACGAAATTTTAGACGATATTTTGCAGCGTTTAATTAATGATTATCAATCAGCAGAACAAATAATTGCAGGGGGGCATGATGCAGCAGTTGTCAACCGAATTATTCAAATGGTGACTCGTGCAGAATTTAAACGCCGACAAGCACCTCCAGGAATCAAAATTACCGATAGAGCTTTCGGCACTGGTTGGCGAATGCCTATTGCTAACAATTGGTTGGCAATAAAAAATGCTTATAAAGGTAAAACAATTTCTGAGTCAGCACTTTAAATCTATTGGAGAAATAAATATTCGTCAGTTGTGATTGGCTATTATTTAAAAAATTTAATTATCTTGAGAAACAACCATTTATACCTTTAGACGGAAAGAAATCAGTTTTGCATTACCTCTTATGTTAGTTTACTTAGCAATTTTTATCCGACACAATAAGATTAATTAAGGTTGAAGCCAAAAATAAAAAACTAAAATAAAATGAGTAGATATTTGATTGGCAAGAAGTCTGAGGTGTCTGTAGGTTCCCTTTACGAGCAGTCACAACAGCTTCAAGAACGTTCAAAGCTTCTTCAACAACGATCGAAATTATATAGAAATATGTTTCGCGAATGCGTGGAAAAGTTAAAGATGTATTCAAGAATTTGCTAGGAATGATATTGCTTGAAGCTTTTATTTAAGATATTTTTGTAATTTAAAGCACTCTTTTAAGATTTTTACGAATAAAAATAACTACTATATCTGTGTGTTTCAATCACAGAAAGTTTTAACTCGTATTACTGACAATACATTTATTGCTTGAGAATGAAGCAAGTGGGATAAGTACGGTAGAATTATCAATTCCCACCTTGCTTCGAGCTAATACCTATCAACGACACGAGTAAATAAAAACGAGAATATGCTCGGGTGATACAATCCTACTTATTCATGTGAGTTATTCTCAATGATCCGTAGATTATGCTAGTGCTCAAAGCGAGCAGAAATGATCTGTCCCTTTTTATCTATTAGTGAGCAAAAAACCAGAAGTAATTTAACTCTCAATGTCTCGCAACATTGCATCTATCCGAGCAACAGCATCCCATTTTTTCTGACTTTCGTATAAATTTAGTGCTTTTTTCAAGGCTCCTGCTGCTTCTTTCGACTGCCCTTTCTTCATCAAAATTCTACCCCGTAACTCGTAAGCTTGGGGATTCTTTGGATCTAATTCTACTACCTTTTCGTATGCCCATTTAGCATTCTCGTATTCCCCTAAACGCAGCAAAATCAAAGCTAATCCTATGTAGGAGTTAACATTTTCACGGTTGATTTGTATTGCCTTACGATAAGCATTTTTAGCAGTTTCATTATCGCCCATGCTACCGCTAACGTAACCCAAAGCATATTGATAATCGGCATTATTAGGATTTAAGGACACAGCACGACGGTAAGATGCTAATGCTGCACGATAATTTCCTTGCTTAGCATACAAGTAACCGATACCAGAATAAATACTGCCGTTTTTTGGTTCTAAGCTCGAAGCTTCTTGATAAACTCTGATTGCGCCATTATAGTCACCAGATTTTACCAGCTTGCGCCCTTCATCCAGCAGTCTTTTAACCTGCTGAGTGCTTTTTTGCGCTACTTTTTCCTGAGCCTGAGCTGTAGAAGGTATTGCAGAAGCAATACTTCCTATCAAGAGAACACTGATGAGAGAATATGTTCGATTGTACACAGTTGAATACCTGAAAGTTTTCGCAACTTTACCACAACTTGAATTTATGCTTGTCTATTAAAACAAAAATATTGAATTTTGAAAACTCTATTTGCTTACTTTTTTGGAACTTTATATAAAATTTATCGTAACTGCTATACAAAAGCGTTTTTTTTAAGTAATTATTCGGTTATAGGATGTTCATTTACTTTTTAAAGCAGTGAACCTCTGTATTAAGTAATTTCGCTGTTTAAAACTAGCTTATTAAAGAGTAAATATATCTAAGGTATTAGATAGTTTAGAACTTCCGCAAAGTAAGGGGATCGTAGAGTTGGGAATGCTTACTTTTGAGTTGTAGCTGCGTAATACAAATTCTGTATCAGGTTAAGCGATTATCGCCCTCACTGTGGAAAAGTCGGGCTACCCATACAAAGTTCACCTGTGTAGGCTAAATTTGACGCATCTTTATGAATAAACGTGTTGTTTTTCGTTGAGTAGTTTTTTAATGCATTGCTGCCTACAATTAAGCCACATAATATAATCCTATGCTGACGCTAATATCTTATTTATCCCTAAATATGAATTGTTTAATGTAACGCTTAATTTAGTAGATTATGGATAATGTCAAAATATATCTGCGTTTTTAATATATTTGTAGCACGCTAAGCTTTACGAAACTGTAACTATTATGTTAATTTCTTGGCTTATTGTTATTTAAGTCTTATAAATATAGAACTTACGCAGCGATAACTCTACCGGAGCGTGTTCCAGACATTCTAGATCCCCCCCTCCGGGTATCTCCTTCGGAGACGCTTCGCTAACGCTACTTCCCTCAACGGAAGGAACCTCCGCACAGGAGTAGACTCACCAACCCCCCTTTAAAAGGGGGGCTTGCGTAAGTCTTATAAATATTAATTTTCCAAGCATCTTCTCATCGAGGGAGGATTTATTTGATCGCAAAATAATTCACAATTGGGATTAGAAAACAGTTGTGAAGGCAGATTTATGATTATAACGACTACTGATGTCATTCAAGGAGCTATTGTTGAATCCTATTTAGGAGTTGTAACGGCAGAAGTTGTTTACGGCAGCAATTTCATGCGAGATTTTTTCGCCGGTATAAGAGATATTATCGGTGGACGCACGGGTAGCTATGAGCGCTTATTTGAAGAAGGTCAGCAAAAAGCACTTTCAGAATTGGAAAAACGAGCGCAGCGTGTTGGAGCAAATGCAGTTGTAGGTATTGAAATTGATACCGGCACAATCAATGTGGATCAATCGGGTGTTTTATTATTAATTACTGCTGTAGGTACTGCCGTCAAGATACGTGAATAACATCAACCACAAAACATAGCTTGCGAGTCATTATTTTTAATGATTTTCGTAAGTTATAGGAACTCTGGAGACAGTAACTTAATAATTTTGCTTTATAATTATTATGTCTCCAGGATGTCATTTAATATTATATTAAATTTAACTCCTAGTACAGCTAATAACTTTTTTAAGTATACAATAAATTTTTATTCAAAAGCCCAAAGGTATTTATAGTATAGCATTGGCATATATACTATTTTAAGTAATTTATACTTTATGGATTTATTTTTATAAAGAAAACATCAAGAAATTACTGAAATAAATTCTTCATAAAAATTAACTTTTGTTGAGAAATAAATACATTATCTTATAGCTAAGGACAGAGCTAATAATTATACCGTTGGATAGATTTGCATAACTAAAATTGATCGTTTAATTATTGACTATAAGCAGAAGTATCGCTTAAAAAGTTTTTAATTAAAAAGTCAGGAGTTATCTAAATAATGTCTTATGTAAATAGAGTAGGTGAAGAAGTTATTAATGAGCCTGTTGTAACAAGTAGAGTAGTAGATTATCACGATCGCGTTCGTTGGGGTCCGATTATTTCCGGCTTGTTGGTTGGTTTAGCTACTCAATTAATTTTGAGCGCGTTGTTTGGTGCAATTGGAGCAACTTTCGTTTCCGACTCTAGTACACCTGGAAATATTGCACCCAACATTGCAGGTAACGTAGGCATTTGGTCAACAATAGCTTTATTAATCTCTTTGTTTGTTGCTGGTTGGATTACGACTCGTGCTTGCGGCCCCATGAATCGCAGCACAGCTTTGCTAAATGGTGCAATTCTTTGGGCTACCACTTTATCTGTTAGTTCTTGGTTGCTAGCAAGCGGTGTATCTGGTGCTTTCGGCGTTGCAGCTTATAATGCCGGAGAAGTAATCAATCAAATACAGGTACAAGGTGCCGATATTCCACAAAATGTACCTAACATTAGTACACAACAAGCTAGTCAGATTGCTCAAGCAACTTCCAAAGGTTTATGGTGGTTTGTATTCGGTTCTTTACTGGGTTTAATCGCATCAATGGTTGGAGCAGCAGCTGGCGCACGTACTCCTCGCCCTCGCCACCAAACTTAAAAAACTCGATATATAAGTTAAATTAAATAGTTCGGAAAGCACCTACGATCGGGTGCTTTTTATTTGAAGTAAATATAGTACAAATGTTTAGCTATAGAAATTGAAACCTAGAATTTAACTTTCATCTTTGATGATTTTGGTGAAATATCAGTAAAAAACAATAGAATTAACACAGTTAGTGTGAAAGTCTAATAGTCGAAACC
>CAYMZW010000024.1:0-31023 GCA_964395005.1 uncultured Rivularia sp. | reverse complement strand
ACTGGCTGGCTCCATCTTTAGCAAAGCTATTGCGATCGAAATAAGATGTCAAATCTAACTGCCCAACTGCAAATCGTAAATTAGGTAAACCCGTCAATGATGTTGCTAGATAAAGTTCGTTGATATTCAAACCTTCCCGTCGAGAATCATCAAATGAGCTACCCTCACTCGTTAAATCCAAAGTTGCACCAAACAATACTTGAGGAGTCAGTGGATAAGTTCCACTAAGTCTAGCTCGTGCTGAAGTATCATCTCCTTGAGTTATATAAACACCTTCCGCTCTTAAAGAAGATTCCTTCAAAGCCGCACTACTTCTTAAAGGATTTAACTCATTGTTTTGTGGTACTGGAGCCTGCGAACGAATGGAAGGCGATCGCCGAGAGGGGGCTGGAGTCAAGGGAGCAGACGGGCGTATTCCTCCTTGGGAATTTAATAGCGTATTAAAAGTAGGTGTTGAAGTTACAGAAATTGACGGTTGCTTTCTGCGGTAAGCTTCAAGCATTTGTTCAAATGTTGGCGTATTTGAAGCGGTAACAGATTCAGGATATAAAGGAGGGTTGCTAGTTCTAGAATTTAATAATTGATTAAATGTTGGTACATAACCTGTATTAGACTGCTGTTGCACAGTAGTACCTGGAAGTGGTGGCAAAGGAGCAACAGTCGCACTGGCATTAAAATTGGGAGAAGTAAATTCTAAACTGCTACCCGGAGGTGCTGGCAATGAAACAGCTTGAGCGTTTAATTGCCTAGCTTCATAAATCCCTGTTTGCGGGCCACCAATAGATTTCGCATCCCTTTCCACTGCTATGGATTGCACTATCGCACGTCTAGTTTTACCAGTTATCTGTTCCTGAATAAAACTGTTTTCTAATTGCTTTATATTTTTATCGGGTAAATACTGTTCTACTTTTTGACTGGGTAGAGTAGCACGAACATTAGAAACATTCGGTGGTGGTGGAACAGTTTTTAACTTAAGTCTTGTTCTTCCACTCGGTATGTTTGATTTTGGTACTTCCAGCAAGTCTAGTGACTGCCGAGCTTTTGGAGCTTTTTGCCGCGAGGATATTGTTTGAGCTTGCGAACTATTACTTACACTCAAAGTCGATAAAATTGAGATAGAAGCAGCACAAAACAAGGCACAAGGTTTGTGTTTGTGGAATTCTTTTATCAAAATATATTTTTCACGATGTAGTATTTTAGACTTCATTACCCCAATTTATGTATAAGTAAATATTTGCGTCGTATAATGTCGCCACTTTAACAAAAAAAAACGATATCATCGAGGGGATAATACGTATTTTGTCAAGCTAGTAAAATTACAATAAGAGATCGTAAAGGTACTCAATCTCTAGATAAATTTGGGCAGAATAGATCAAAATGCGTTGATTACAGATTTCATCCGCTTTTTTTAACACCAATTTTATGAAACAGCAACATTTTAGTTTTTTTACCAACTTTAGAACCAGAATTCCCGTAGCAGCACGTGCCGTTATTGCTTCTAGCGTGATTTTATTTAGCTCTGGCTGTGTAAATCAATCGCAAAATGAAGTAATTCTTGAAATACAGGGCATACAGCGAGAAGATAGCAGAGGTTTATACAAAGTTGCAGGCACTACAAATTTACCCGAATCCAGCCGTATTGCCGTTACAGCAGTTCGCTATTTGCGATCGGTTAAAAACGGAGAACAAATAATCGGCGATAATAATGAAAAAATAAACCGTTCAATTTTGGCTCGCCAAGTCGTAGAAGTCAAACAGGGAAAATGGGAAGCAGACTTAAATCTTTGGCAAGTAGCATCCAATGGTAATTATGAGGAGGCATGGCAGTTACATAAAGATTATAAAAACTTAACTCCTGAAAGTGAAGTCAGCTTTATTGCCACTTTCAATCCTTACGGGCAATTACCAGCTTCAGATCAAGAAAATTCTCAAGAATTAACTGCACAATATCAACAACTTGAAGGAAAGTCGCTTCGATTTACAAATGAAGGTGAAAAATACGTACAGGCAAGTCAGTATCGCTCCATTTCCCTACCCATAGGAAAAACAACACCACCTCGACAAGCAGAAAATTTTAATGGTGGTTGGGGAAATCGATATCAACTCAAAGAGAGATCGAATTCTGCTACAGCTACTCTACCTCCCTTAGCTAAATCCCAGCAGACTAATTCTCCTCCGCTAACTTCAGAGTTTTTACGGTAATTAGTTATAAAGCCCGTTACGATAGCGGGCTAAATTATTCTAGGAAATCAAACGAATAAAAGCTTGTAGTAAGAGTTTTAACTCTTGTATTAGGGCTTACGCAAGTCCCCCTTTTTAAGGGGGGTTGGGGGGATCTAGAATGTCTGGAACACTATATTTTTCATTATCGCTGCGTAAGTTCTATGTATTAAAAATTAAAATACTAAAATACTTAATATCCTTTCCGTTTGTATCGGAATTATTTAAATTTTCTCTCAACTTCAACCTCAGCGCTCTTCGTATTCTCTGTTTTGTGAAGAGCGACGCACCATCCTATCTAATAACACTTTAATAACAGAACAAAAAATAGCAGTAATTTCTAGATTACTGCTACAAAAAGAAGTTTTTTATTTTAAAGCTATCGTTAGTACTCAAACCTTAAATAATCAACCAAATTGTATGTGCTGGGGTTTATAAGTATCGTAATGAATACTAATAGTTTCTGAATCTTGAGTTTGAGCGGTATTTGTAGGTTGAGATGTTGATGCAAGATTGTTTTGCATTGCCTGCATTTGTAACATCATATCTCTGAGTTGTGCTTGTAATTGCTCAAACTCTGCTGGTGTAATGCTGGTTTTATTTGCTTGAGATATGTTAGCAATTTCTTCCTTGATATTGTTTTTTGATTGATTATATCCGAGAAAGTTTTGGGCGGAAGCAAAAGCCGAGGCAGCATTAGCTGTTGTATCCTGACTTTTTGCTTGAGCTTGCTGTGGTGGAATTTGTGCCTCAACTGGTTGAGAATGGCTCGCGGAGTTTAAAGTCGGATAACCATTATTAACTGGAGATGATGCTTGTTCATCTAAAAAACTATTTAGCCCAGAAACTTGCAATCGGGTTTCTGATAGTTTAAATTCCTTAAGTAATTCTTCTTTTTGCTGTAATTGCAATTCTAATTGCGATATTTGTTGTTCAACCTCAGTCGATCTGCGAGACGAATTGCGCCATCCAGATACGGCGACTGTAGAAATTCCGGCTCCTAAACTGAGTCCAGTAGCTACTACTACATAAGGTAAAGCAACATCTCTAAGCTTTCCAAAAAAAAGTGTTTCTTCTTGAAACTTGATATTAATTTGTTTATCACCTATTGCAGCTAGTGGTAGTGTCATGGCTGAAAAAACAGCCGCAGAAGCTAAAACTGGAGGCAGAATAAACTTGGCTAATGCAGATAAAGACATATTAAAAAGTTTAGTTATTCAAGTAAAACTGTAGATGCTTCAATTACTACATTGATGATTTTGCTTTACAGCAATTAAAGTAGTAATGATTTTTATTCTATGATCTAATCTATTCGCTAAATACCTAGACCGCAAGACTTTTAAGATAAAGAAACCGTTTTATTTAATAAAATTTATATAAATTCATAACTTACGCAAAGCCCCCCTTCAAAAGGGGGGTTGGGGGGATCTAAACGTCTGAGAGACCGCCATACATCGTAGCGATTGCGTAAGTCTTAAAATTTTTATTTTTGGTTTTGTTCTGCGAAAGCAGATTTTTGTTTATTGAGCTTAAGTTTTAGCTAAGCCTGGAACAAAATCTATAACCGCCTGCTCATACTTAAGTAATAAAATATGTGGCGAATCTCTATCTCAAGTGTTATTTTATTTATTTTATAAATCAACTTTATTTTCTAAATCTTGTTCCGTTACTGAATTAGTTCAAAAACTTAATAAGATAAAATTAAACTCACTTATTATCAAAGCTTTACTGCAATTTAATTAAAACAGGCAACAGTACTTATGCGTATTTTCAATATTCTTTTATCTTCAATAAATATGTTTAAAAACTTGTTAATTAATTTATTTTGTGTGTTTTTTCGGAAATGTTTTTATCCAAATCAAAAATACTCTAAGAAAAAGTCATTTCAACAAAAATTCTATAGGAATATACTGATATTCACCATCAGCTTAGTGCTTTGCTTAAACAGTAATTTTACAAATACCTCACCTTTTAACCAAGCAAACCTTGCTAAAGCAACAACTACCATGCAGCTACCACTTTCAACCCGTGGGGCGAAAATCATTGATGCCAAAGGGAATACAGTACTACTCCAGGGTGTTAACTGGTTTGGTATGGAAACCGAAACACACTCTCCTCATGGTTTGTGGAAGCGGGATTATAAAGATATGCTGCTGCAAATCAAGAATCTTGGTTACAACGTGATTCGCCTGCCATATTCCGTACAAGGATTAAGCTCGTTAGAAGTTAGCGGCATCGATTTCAGCATTGGCAGCAATCAAGAACTAGAAAATAAAACCCCCATACAAATAATGGACGCAATCGTTGAGGAAGCACAACGTCAAGGGTTATTAATTTTGTTAGACTCCCATCGTCTCAACGATAAACGAATTCCCGAATTGTGGTATGGAGATGGTTATTCGGAAGCTGATTGGATTAATACCTGGTTGCAGCTAGCTCAAAGATATAAAAATCAAAGTAATGTAATTGGTGCAGATTTAAAAAACGAACCACACGGTAAAGCTAGCTGGGGCACTGATGATTTAGCTACGGATTGGCGATTAGCAGCCGAGCGTGCCGGTAATGCGATCGCAAAAATTAATCCCGATTGGTTAATTGTTGTGGAAGGAGTGGAAAATAATGTTCCGGGACAATATTTAACTCACCATTGGCAAGGAGGTAATTTAGAAGGTGTGTTGCGCTATCCGGTACGTTTATCAGTTCGGAATAAGTTAGTTTATTCTCCCCACGAATATGGCCCTGGCGTATACGATCAGCCTTATTTTTCTGACAATGATTTTCCCCAAAATCTCCTGCATCGCTGGCAAATTGCTTTTAACTATATTGCTAGTCAAAACCGCGCTCCTATTTTTGTCGGAGAGTTTGGTGGACATTTAGATGACAATAGGGAAGTTATTTGGATGAATAAATTTGTTAAGTACATCCAAGAAAAAAATCTTAGTTTCGCCTTTTGGAGTTGGAATCCTAATAGTGAAGATACAGGAGGTATTCTCTTAGATGATTGGACAAATGTCGATTTACAAAAACAACAATTAATTTCTCAACTACTTCCGGTTAAATTTACCCAGAAGCTTCCTACAACTGTAAGAGAACCTGTAAAACCAAAAAAACCACAAAAACAAATTCAGTCGTCTACTTCTGTATCAAGCTCGGCAAGATTAAAAGTAACTACCCAAATTTATACAGATTGGCAAACAGGATTTTGTACCAGTTTTAAAATTAAAAACCATAGCAACGAACCAGTTCAAAATTGGCAACTTAAATTCAAGATGAACCAAGCTAAGATCAAAAATTCTTGGAATGCCGATTTTAGACAAGAAAGAGGTCAATACACTGTTACTCCTTATGATTGGGGGCAAACTATACAGCCTAACCAAGTACGAGAAGTCGGATTTTGTAGTGAAAAGCTTGGTGAAGATTATTCTCCTCAACAAGTTAAATTAATTGTTATAGAGAGCAAGAAACAGGAAAAAGGGACAAGCGTACCTTCTTCTAGTACTTCATCTCGTTAATTTTATAATACTTACGCAGCCATAACGAAAAATATGATGTTCCAGACATTTTAGATCCCCCCAACCCCCCTTTTTAAGGGGGGCTTGCGTAAGTCCTATTTTAGCTGGTTCGTTTTCTCTCAAACGTAGGGAGACGTTATATATAACGTCTCTACAACCCTAAACAAAAAAAATCCCAAGTAATACCTGGGATTGTTTATGAAATTAAGATGATGTTAGTAGAAACCTATCCTTCATCATCTGAGAAGTTGGTATCTGATGAGAAATTGGTATCAAGTCCAAATTCTTTCAAATCATTCAAAACGCTATCGTTGTCGGAGTCATCATTATTATCTTGAACTGGGCTTAAATCCTTGATAGCTTCGTTATCAGCAATCAATTCTGATGGTTCATCTAATATTGATGGTGAAGAACTTCTGTTACCAAAATCTGGAGTCATATTTGGTGAATCCAAATTATAAGTACGGGCTGTACGGTCATCTAAGACCATATCCAAAGGATCGTCAACTTCATCCAGCACGCTGTTGCTCATATCGGCAGCATAGTCATCAACTATACCCATCTCTTCAAAAGCATTGAATCCCGTACCCGCAGGAATCAATCGTCCGATAATTACGTTTTCTTTCAAACCACGCAACCAGTCGGATTTTCCTTCGATTGCTGCTTCGGTTAAGACGCGAGTTGTTTCTTGGAAGGATGCAGCGGAGATAAAGCTGTCTGTATTTAATGATGCTTTGGTAATACCTAACAACACTGGAGTATATTGCGCTTTCGCACCACCAGTAATAGACATTGCTTCATTTACTTGCTCAACTTGACGCAGTTCAATCAATTCCCCAGGAAGCATTGTCGTATCGCCACCGTCATCTATCCGTACTTTAGATGTCATCTGACGCACAATTACTTCAATGTGTTTGTCAGAAATATCAATACCTTGAGATTGGTAAACCGACTGCACTTCATTCACCAAGAAGCTCTGCACTTTTTGCAAGGCATGGCTAGCACAAGCGTAAACTCCATCGTCGGAACCTTGGTTAAAGAATACTTCCAAGATTTCGTGGGGATTTGATGGCCCGTCTGTCAGCGGTTGTCCGGTTTCTACCATTTGTCCTTCCGAAACTACCATATTTTGTCCGGGGCCAAGGGCATAATCGGTGACTACACCTCCAGCTTCGAGAATTTTGAGTGCGATCGCCTCATCACCATCGCCGTAAACTGGTTTAACTTCCCCGGCTCTACGAGCTAATATACAGCCTTCTTTGGGTTTACGAGCTTCGAGTAGTTCTTCAATTCTAGGTAAACCTTGGATGATGTCCCCGGTTTTAGCACGTTCAAATACTAGCAGTACTAAATTATCACCGCGCTGTACTAAATCAGTATCGTCAACTTGCAGTATTGCTCCGGGGCTGACTCGATAAGGACGACCCATTCGCAAGGTAATGTAATGACTGGAAGATTCACCGCTTGGTACGATACTTCCATCCTGCTCCCCGTTCAAAGCCTGTTCCCTACTCCCCACATTAACCACTTGTCCGGATTGCTCAGCATACATTCCAGAAGCAATTTCCGCTCCTTCTACTAGCAAGTCACCAGCTTTACAGGTAGGAGTTTCATTAACGTTAATGGTAAAGGTATCGCCAGCTCGTAATATCAAGCAGCGACGAGGTGCGTCGGTACTTACTTTCACACCTTGGATAGTACCTCCTTCTTTACACAAGATTTGGGTACGAGCTACTACAGCACCAGGTTCTATGGTTTGCCCATCTACTACTTCTAAGTTAGTACTAGTACTACCTTGAGTCGCATCAGCATCAATATCGCGACGAATCACCAAAGATTCCAAAATTACCAGTTGCAAGCGCTGAATTTCTGGGTCGTTGTCATCGGTAACAAGCTCGATATCTGCTGCGAGGGGAGAGGTACTGTGTTCTTCTGCTTCTTGACCAATTTCTAACACTAGCTGAGTTCGCAGCAGTTCAACACCTTCTACAGACTTGATGCGCTCGGAGTCTTTATAGGATATTTTTTGTACTGCTTTTAGCTCGATTGAGCGCCCATTTTCGTCAGTACCTGAAGTAGTCGATGGTACGTCAGGATTAGTTGGTATAGGAAACTCAACTACCGGACGGCTTAATACTGCCGGACCTTCTGGTGTCTCTACGTATTCGATATAGCGTAGTTCTGTAAAGGTAGTACCTAGAAGTTCTTCACCAGCTTGGACAAAGGTACCGTCTTTGCTCATCACTGCTTCTGGATCGTCAACCATTAGCAGTTCGCCCGGTTTAATAACAACTTCTCGTAAAATGTCGTTTTTCTGGGTGACTTCTACAACTCCAGTACTCTGGCTAAAAATATCTTTGACCACTTCATCGCCAGCATTTACCAATTGCCCGTCTTCAACAATTAACAAGGAAATGTCTTTATTAACTTCATGGGTTTCTTCGGGTATCCACAGTAAAGTACCCCCCTGTACTACTTCATAACCTTGTTTTGCTTTACCTTTTTTCTGCACCTCTACCCCAGAGAATTTCAACAATCCTCCGGTTTCAGTACGATAGCGGTCGTCGATTAATTCTGCTACTACTTGAGAGTTTTGTACTTTTGTTCCAGGTGTTGCTCTTAAGTTAAATACTTGATTGTTTGCAGTAGTAATTAAATAGTTGTTGCGACCTTGAGAGCTTTGAACGGTAACTTCCGCTCTATCTAAAACTATCGAAGCAGTCATAATCTCAATCTCCCGAGTGCTTTTACCAGGAGTTGCTTCGGGTAAACGTACACCACCACCGTGTTGAGAAGTCAACTTGGTTTCGGCAATTACGCCATTGCTTTCGATACTATCGCCGTTTTCAACTACTAATTCTGCTCCAGGTGGTAAATTATATACCTCTCCCGAAAGAATCCAAATCAAACCGCCTCTAACTGCTGTAGTGGTGGTATTGCCTTGACGGTCAGTTTTTTGTTCTGCAACGACATCGGCAAATCTGACTTGCCCCGCGATATCCGAAGCTACATCTTTTACAGCTTTCTCAGTATTAATTCTGGTTGTTCTCGCACCTAAAGCAACCTCAGCGAGCAATTGACCCTGCTTAATTTTAGAGCCATTGTTAACGTATAAAGTTGAACCTTTAGTCACGCCAATTTCCATTCCTGCCGATTTGGGGCTACCTTGAGGCTCCAAAGTCAATGTACCGTTTGTCTCTACAAACAAAGCATCTTCACCATGACGAGTACGGTAAGGTCTGGTGCGGAATTTACCTTTAAATTTGACCGTACCATCGGCTTTAGCTCGTACCTGTTGCGCTACTTCCCCGGTAAATACACCACCAGTGTGGAAGGTACGCATGGTTAGCTGAGTACCGGGTTCCCCAATACTTTGAGCGGCAATAATACCGACAGCTTCACCTAAATCTACCATTTTAGCGTGGGCCAAACTCCAGCCGTAACAATGCTGACATACACTGCGTGCGGCTTCGCAAGTTAAGGGAGAACGAACTTCTACCTTTGTAATCCCAGCGGCTTCAATTTCGTCTGCTAGTTCTTCGGTAATTGGAGTATTACGAGTTGCAAGTACTTCACCAGTTTCCGGATGCACTACATCCTCGTTAACCGCTCTTCCTAAAAGACGACTGGAAATAGGAATTAAAGTTTTATTTCCCTCCATCATCGCCACAACGGGAATACCGCGAGATGTACCGCAGTCGGTTTCGCGGATAATCACATCCTGAGACACATCCACCAAACGTCTGGTTAAATAACCACTATCGGCAGTTCTTAACGCTGTATCCACCAATCCTTTACGGGCACCGTAAGAAGAAATAATATATTCAGTTACCGTCAATCCTTCGCGGAAATTGGTTTTAATTGGTAAGTCAATAATTTCCCCTTGCGGATCTGCCATTAGTCCCCGCATTCCTACCAACTGACGTACCTGGGAAATATTACCCCTAGCACCACTAAACGCCATCATGTAAACCGAGTTGAGGGGGTTATTACTCTTAAAGTGACTTACCACCTCATCCTTAAGGGCTTCAGAAGTACCGTTCCAAGTATCAATTACCTTCTGGAAGCGTTCTACTTCAGTAATTTCACCACGCTGATAACGTTTCTCAGTAGCGCGAATTTCTTCTTCAGCAGCTTCAAGTAAAGAACGCTTAGAAGGAGGAATCATTAGGTCATCAACACTAATAGAAACTCCAGCCTTTGTCGCATAGCGAAAGCCTAAATCCTTTAACTTATCCGCCATTACCGCCGTGCGTGCGGTACCGTAATGAGTAAAACCCCACGCAATCAACTTTTTTAGTTGTTTTTTATCAACTACGCGGTTGCGGAAAATCATCTTTTCGTTCATTAGTAGTTAGTTGTTAGTAGTTAGTTGTTAGTGGTTAGTTGTTGGTAATTGATAATTGATAATTGGTAATTGATAATTGATAACTCGCTACTATCAACTAACCCTTCGGGTTCGCTAGTCGCACTCTGCGAGAAAGCCTCCGGCTTACATGGGGGAAACCCCCAAGACCGCGCTAGCTCACAACTATCAACTATCAACTAACAACTAGGTCGCTAGAGCTTCCTGAATCGCCATGTTGTAAATAACGCGACCTGGTGTTGTATATATATACTGAGAAAGCAAATTTCCTGCGGCATCTTCTCTAACGCGACGGAATTTGTAGCGCATAGTACGGGTACCATCTTCATTGTCTATGACTTCTACAGGCTTTTTATCATCTGCATCTTGCTCTACTTCGCCGTCGTAACGAACGTAAACGTAAGCGTGCAAATCTACTTGCTGTTGCTCGTAAGCCATTACCACATCATTTAAAGAATAAAAATAGCCGCCTGCTCCTTTATTAGCATCGGGGTTTTCTGCGGTTAAATAATATGCTCCCAATACCATGTCTTGACTGGGGGTAATAATCGGCGTGCCAGTTGCAGGTGAAAGTATGTTGTTAGAAGCGAGCATCAACAATCTTGCTTCTGATTGCGATTCCAATGATAAAGGTACGTGAACCGCCATTTGGTCGCCGTCGAAGTCAGCGTTAAATGCCGGACATACCAATGGATGCAGCTGGATTGCTCTTCCTTCTACCAAAATTGGCTCAAATGCTTGAATACCCAAACGGTGCAAGGTTGGCGCACGGTTAAGCATCACTGGGTGTCCTTCAATCACTTCTTCCAAAACATCCCAAACTTGGGGGTCCGCCCGAGCTATTAATTTCTTCGCAGCTTTGATATTATTCACCATGCCGCCTCTAATTAATCGATTAATTACAAAAGGCTGGAATAATTCGATTGCCATTTCCCTAGGCAATCCGCACTGGTGAATTTGAAGTTTGGGACCAACTACGATTACGCTTCTTCCAGAGTAATCTACCCGTTTACCCAACAAGTTCTGACGGAAACGTCCTTGTTTACCTTCAATAATGTCGGACAATGATTTCAGCGGACGATTATTGGCACCTACTACTGTACGTCCCCGACGACCGTTGTCAATAAGAGCGTCTACTGCTTCTTGCAACATCCGTTTTTCGTTACGGACAATAATCTCTGGTGCCAGAATTTCCTGCAATCTTGCCAAACGATTGTTACGGTTGATTACTCGACGATACAGGTCATTTAAATCGCTAGTTGCAAAACGACCACCATCAAGCTGTACCATCGGCCGCAAATCTGGAGGAATTACCGGAATTACGGTCATAACCATCCATTCGGGTTTAGAACCAGTCGCGATAAAGTTATCTATTACCCTTAAGCGCTTAATTAACTTGGCTCGTTTTTGACCTTTAGCGTTAGTAATATTCTCTCGCAAGGTTTCAGCTTCTGGTTCTAAATTGATATCCGCGAGCAACCGCAGTAAAGCTTCAGCACCAATACCAACTTCTACACCTTCTAAAGTAGAGTCTTCGCTGTAAATTTGGTCTTCAATTTCCAGCCATTGATCTTCAGTAAGTAATTGCTTATAAGTTAATGAATCGGCATTTCCGGGACTGAGAACAACATAGGAATTGAAATAAACTATTTGCTCCACGTCCCTTAAAGGCATATCTAACAAAATAGAAATATAGCTAGGAATACCTTTGAGATACCAAACGTGAGCTACCGGAGCAGCTAATTTGATATAACCCATGCGGTGACGGCGCACTCTAGATTCGGTGACTTCCACACCGCAGCGCTCGCAAACAATACCTCTGTGACGAACTCGCTTGTATTTACCGCAATGACATTCCCAGTCTTTAGCAGGGCCAAAAATGCGCTCGCAGAACAGCCCATCCATTTCTGGCTTCAAAGTACGGTAGTTAATCGTCTCCGGCTTAGTTACTTCTCCAACTACCTGAGAATTAGGTAAAGTCCTTTCTCCCCACTGACGAATACGTTCGGGTGAAGCCAAGCCAATTTTTACGTAATCAAACTGATTATTTTGAGAATTTCGCATCTCGAAGATTGTTAGTTGTTAGTTGATAGTTGATAGAAATGGGCATAGGGCATAGGGCATGGGGCATGGGGCACGGGTAATAATTTTACTTTTTTACCAATTCCCAATCCCCAATCCCCTATGCCCAGTTCCCTGTTACTGTTCTTCTTCAATCGATTCGCGTGTTAATGATTCGTAAGTCGGACGGGGTGGTGTGCGACGAGAGTTTTGGTCTGCCATTAAGTCTACTTCTACATCTAAGGAACTACCGTCGTTTTGTGTTTCTACTTTGTGAACGGCGATATCAAGTCCCAATGACTGTAGCTCTCGCATCAATACTTTGAAGGATTCTGGCGTTCCCGGACGAGGTATTGCTTTACCTTTCACAATGGCGTTCAGGGCTTCGTTACGTCCTTGCATATCGTCGGATTTTACTGTCAACAATTCCTGCAAGGTATAAGCTGCACCGAATGCTTCCAATGCCCATACTTCCATTTCTCCGAAACGCTGACCGCCCTGTTGTGCTTTACCACCCAATGGCTGCTGTGTTACTAGAGAGTAAGGTCCTGTGGAACGAGCGTGGATTTTATCGTCTACTAGGTGTACTAATTTGAGCATATAAGCTACACCGATAGTCACTGCTCGGTCGAAAGGTTCGCCGGTACGACCATCGTAAACTTGGATTTTTCCAGGATTATCGGGGTTATATACCCATTCTTTCCCAGTTTCGTCTCTTCCTTCTTGCAGCTTGCCGTGAACAATTTTTCGGGATGATTCTTCGCCGTACATTTCATCGAACGGAGTAATCTTGAATCTTACTCCCAAGGTGTGACCTGCCCAGCCTAATAAGCATTCAAATACCTGTCCCACGTTCATCCGGCTCGGTACACCCAAGGGATTAAGTACGATATCCACACAAGAACCATCTGGCAAATATGGCATATCTTCTAAAGGCAAGATTTTGGAAATAATCCCTTTATTCCCGTGTCTTCCCGCCATTTTGTCGCCGACTTGAATTTTACGCTTTTGAGCTACATAAACTCGCACCACCATGTTGGCACCAGGTGGCAATTCGTCACCTTGTTCGCGGGTAAATATTCGGACATCTACGACTCTTCCTTTTTCACCGTTGGGCACTCTCAAAGAGTTATCCCTTACGTCTCTGGCTTTTTCACCAAATATTGCTCTTAATAATTTCTCTTCTGGTGGCTGGTCGGATTCACCTTTAGGTGTAACTTTACCTACCAAAATATCCCCAGCTTCTACCCAAGCACCAACGCGGATAATTCCCTGCTCGTCAAGGTTTCTTAATGCATCTTCACCAACGTTGGGAATTTCTCTGGTGATTTCTTCTGGCCCTAACTTGGTTTGTCTTGCCTCAATTTCATACTTTTCAATGTGAATTGAGGTGTAAACATCATCCTGTACCAAGCGCTCGCTAATTAGAATCGCATCTTCGTAGTTATATCCTTCCCAAGGCATGTAAGCTACTACAATGTTTTGTCCCAGCGCTAATTCTCCACCTTCTGTAGAAGAACCATCAGCAAGTACTTGTCCGGCAACAACTCTTTCCCCTATCCTTACCAAAGGTCTTTGGTTCAAACAGGTATCTTGGTTGGAACGCTGGTATTTAGAAATAATGTAAACTTCTTCTTTTTGGTCTGGTGCGGGACGAACGCGAACTTCTGTTGCGTCTACAAAGGTAACGTCACCGTCGGTACGGGATACAATTACCATCCCGGAGTCCCTTGCAGCTTGAGCTTCTAACCCAGTTCCTACTAAAGGACGCTCTGGTTTGAGCAACGGTACCGCTTGACGTTGCATGTTCGACCCCATCAAAGCGCGGTTAGCATCATCATGCTCCAAGAATGGAATCATGCTTGTTGCTACCGAAACTATTTGTACTGGAGAAACCGCAACGTAGTCTACCTGTTCTGGTGTGGTGGTAGCCCAATCTTGACGATAGCGTACTGGTACTTGAGTACCAATGATGTAGCCATTTTCATCTAGAGGAGTGTCACCAGGAGCAACCCTTAAATCATCTTCTTCATCAGCAGTCATGTAGATTGCTGCTTTCTCAAACATCACTTTTCCGTTTTCTACGGGACGGAAAGGTGTTTCTAAAAAGCCGTATGAATTTACTTTCGCGTGAGTTGCTAAGGAACCAATTAGTCCGGCGTTGGGACCTTCAGGAGTTTCAATCGGACATATACGTCCGTAGTGGGAAGGGTGAATATCTCGGACTGCAAAACCTGCACGTTCCCGAGTTAAACCACCAGGACCAAGGGCTGATAATCTTCGTTTGTGAGTCAGTTCTGCTAAAGGATTGGTTTGATCCATGAACTGAGATAGCTGTGATGAACCAAAGAATTCTTTGATTGCTGCTACCAATGGTTTGGGGTTAACCAAAGATGCAGGTGTTAAAGACTCGGAATCGGATACGGTCATACGTTCGCGGATAATCCGCTCCAAACGATTCAAACCTACCCGAACCTGATTTTGCAGCAATTCACCGACACTTCTAACTCGGCGATTTCCGAGGTGATCGATGTCGTCTATATTACCTAAATCGAATTCTAAGTTTATTAAGTAATCGACTGCTGCGAGAATATCCGGAGCCGTCAAAACCCTAACTGTGTCTGGAATTTGCAAGCGTAATTTCTTATTGAGCTTGTAGCGTCCGACGCGACCTAAATCGTACCGTTTAGCGTCAAAAAAGCGCGAATCTAAAAGCTGTTGTCCACCCAAAACTGTTGGTGGTTCGCCGGGACGCAGCTTACGATACAATTCCATTAAGGCTTCTTCTTCAGAAAACTCACCTTCTTTTTCAATAGTTTTCTGGAAGTATTCTGGGTGACGCATTGCATCGAAAATTTCGTTGTTGGTAAGCCCCAAGGCTTTCAGCAACACTTGAGCCGACAATTTGCGCGTTTTATCAATTCTTACCCAAACTAGATCGTTACGGTCTGTTTCAAATTTTAGCCATGCTCCCCGATTGGGAATTAAACTAGCACTATAAGTACGACGACCGTTTTTATCAATTTCGGATTTGTAATAAACCCCTGGGGATCGAACTATCTGGTTGACAATTACTCGCTCTGCACCGTTAATAATAAATGTGCCGCGTTCGGTCATCAAAGGCAAGTCACCAATAAATACTTCTTGCTCTTTAATTTCCCCTGTCTCTTTGTTTATCAAACGTGTAGGTACGTACATTTGCACCGCATAGGTGCTGTCACGTCGCTTCGATTCATCTACACCATATTTAGGTTCTTTTAGCTTGTATTTTTTTCCTAGAAAGTGCAGTTCTAGTTTGCCGGTGTAATCTGTGATGGGACTGAAGGAATCAAGCTCTTCTATTAACCCTTCTTCTAAAAACCAGCGGAAGCTAGAACGTTGAATTTCAATCAAGTCGGGCAACATGAAGCCCGGTTCTGTCATTGAGTCGTAATTCATGCCCATATTAAAATCTATAAAGGGGTTAAATTTGTCTTGCGTTGAGGAAATTCCGATCGTATTGCTATCGAGCCGTGAAAGCAATTTTTAGGATATTCAGGAGGATAGCAGCCGATACATGGCATGGCATCTTTAATAAAAAATCAATCCTCTCTTTACAAAGGAGGTAAAATAAAAAGGCATCTTAATTATTTTCCTGAGTTTATTCGCCCTGAAGCTGGCTTTCCGATTCAGAAGAAACTGTTTTCCTTTACTCATTCCCCCTCCCTTTTGGCGCTTAAATTCAAACAAGCAATACTGTCTTCGTCTTTTATCAACGCTATTCCAACAGCCAATAATACCGTCGTGGTGATGATATCCTATTACTAAAGTAATTAATTTAAGGCTTTGCGTAGATAGCTTTTCTTGAACGACTTTTTCGAGGTAGATTCTTCTTATCCCGAGTTTGCGAACCACTATAAGGTTTTCTATAAATGAAATAATTGAGCTGTAATTGATAAGCTAGTTAGAGCTACATATATTTCCTTATCGAAACCGTAATTTTTCAAATAATGGATTCCCGTCGCAGGAAATATATAAAACAATCTGATAGCTTTCATTCAAGCGTTTCTATAATTCGGCTAATCATGTTGCCAGTGCCATTCAACTATTATGACTTAAGCATACACAATCGGAGGAATGAATTATATCATATTTCCCATCCTCCTAAAGGAGGATTTTTAGATTAGCTCGAAATATATCTAGACTCAAACTATCTTTACAGCTTTAAGCCAAATAAATCGCAGGCATTCAAAGTAGTAGTTTGTGCAATTGACTCTAAAGTTTCTCCTCGCAAGCTAGCTACTTGTTCAGCTACGAAACGAACGTAGGATGGCTCGTTTCGTTTTTGCCCTCGTTTTGGAACAGGAGCTAAAAAAGGACAATCAGTTTCTATTAAAAGGCGATCGCCTCTCACCATAGTGGCTGATTCTTTGATTGCACGGGCATTCTTGAAAGTAACGGTGCCGCTGAAGCTGATGTAAAACCCTAAGTCCAAAAACCATTGGGTTTCTTCAGGGGTTCCACCCCAGCAGTGCATTACTCCCCGCACCTTTTCTCCATACTGCTGTTTGAAACGAGATAGGACTTGCTTCATCTCTAACGCTGCATCTCTACAGTGGATAATTACTGGCTTGTCGAGCCTTGCTGCTATTTCCAACTGCTTTTCAAGCGCTAGAATTTGCTGCTCTTTATCATCAGCTTTATAAAAATCCAGCCCCATTTCGCCAATAGCAACAATTTTGTCCCCAGACTTAGCTAAGGATTCGATTTGGTTTGCTGTTTGGCATGTCCACTTCTGGGCATCTAAGGGATGTAACCCCACGGCAAAACTAATTTCAGGAAATCTATTGGCTAATGCCTGGATTCCTGAAAATTCCGATGGTTCAACGCATGAATGTACCAGACGCACTACACCCGCTTCTTGCCATCGCGAGCGCACCGCTTCCAAATCGGGCTGGAATTGATCGAAGTTAAGATGAACGTGGGTGTCAATCAACTGCATTGAAATAGTCCTTTTTTTAAAGTCAGCTATTAATCGTAATTACCACTGACTTTATGAATTTAGCTAACTAACCGCCGATTGAGTCACAGCGTTTAGTTTTTTTGCTAAACGGGATTTTTGTCTGGCTCCATTGTTACGATGGAGAACGCCCCGTTTGACTGCTTTGTCTATTTTCTGGTAAGCAGCAGACATACTATCTAATACTTCTTTCTTTAATTCTTCCGAAGGTTCGGCTTTATATCTATCTAACGTGGTGAAGTATTTCTTCATCAACGTTCTTAATGCCGATTTATAGGATTTATTGCGTAGTCTGTTGCGTTCTGCAACTAAAACGCGCTTGAGAGCCGATCTTGAATTTGCCACAGGTTTTAAGAAAACTATCTATATATGTACGCACACTAATAGCCTTACTAATATAGCATCCAATTTGTCAATATGAAGGTGCTACAAAAAAAAATTCGGAAAAATATTTTTTTTGTGGTAGGTAAAGAAAAATAGCTAGCAATTAAGCTTATTTTAAACTGTTATTTGAAGAGTTTGTAGTTGGCGATTTATCGCTCAGGGGGACTAAAGTCCTTACTACAAACGTAAAATCAATAGTTAGTGCAAAAAATTGACTTGAAGTTGAATCAAAACAGATATAAGTAAAATATAGAACCATCATGCATTAACTAACTTTTACTTCTAAAATGCTGCTTAACAACCGCTATCGGATACTTCGGACTTTAGGAAGCGGTGGATTTGGAGAAACTTTTCTAGCAGAAGACACTCAAATACCTTCGACTCGCCGGTGTGTAATCAAACAATTAAGAGTAATTCAAGATAATCCTCAAACCTATCAACTCGTGCAGCAAAGGTTTGCGCGAGAAGCGGCGATTTTAGAAGAATTAGGTGACGGTAATTCTCAGATTCCCAGATTATATGCCTATTTTAACGAGGGCCAGCAATTTTATTTAGCTCAGGAATATATTCAAGGGCAGACTTTGAGCGAAATTGTTCAAAGTCAAGGGCGTTTGAATGAGTCAGGGGTGCGAGAAATATTAATTAGTTTGTTAAATGTACTCGATTACGTTCATAGTAAAGGTATCGTTCACCGCGACATCAAACCAGAAAATATTATTCTCCGCTCCTCAGATAATCAACCAGTTTTGATCGATTTTGGTGCGGTGCGTGAGACAATGGCTGCACAAGTTAATTCTCGTGGTGGTGTTACTAGTTCGATTGTCATCGGTACGCCGGGATTTATGCCTATGGAGCAAGCTGTTGGCAGAGCTACTTTTGCCAGCGATTTGTATAGTTTGGGGTTGGTAGCTATTTATTTGCTGACGGCTCAAATGCCCCAAGAATTGCAAACAGATACTTATACAGGTGAAATTATTTGGCCCAAAAACGGTATTAGCCCTAATTTTGCCTTAGCCTTAGATAAAGCAATTCGCTCTCAAATTAGAGAACGTTTTTCTTCTGCTAGAGAAATGTTTGATGCATTGCAACCGCAGCCAACAGTACAAGTTATGCCACCGACAACACCAGTTGCAAAACCTACTCAAACTGGAAGCTGGTTTAAATCGGTGTTTATGGGTGGTTTAATTGGTGGGTGTGTGTTGTTAGCTTTTATATTCATTCAAGAAAGACAGCGATCGCCACAAACTAATTTAGTTCAACCACAGCCTTCAGTTACGGTAGCACCAACTAAACCCGCGACTATTCCTCCCAAACAACAGCCGCAAAGCTTTTATTTTCTAGCAGATTCGGCATTTCAAGAAATTAATAATGCTAACAACCAGATTACAGAATTAAAAAATGCTGGCTATAACCAAGCTGGAAAATTTTGGTTGCGAGATTATCCCAATTTGTCTAACAATCCATACCATCAAGTTTATGCTGCAAAATTTAGCAGTCGTAGCAACTGTATTGAGGCACTAAAAAATTACGTTGTACGCAATCAAAATGCTTATTGTGGTTTAGCGAGTGAAGATAAAAATGCATCGCCAAATTATTTTTACGGTTCTCAAATAGAAACCAAAACAGATTCTAAACCATCACCAAGTCAATCAGTAGTAAATTACTATACAACTATTAATAATCGTAATTATACTAATAGCTGGAATCTACTTTCTCCAAAATTTCAAATAAATAAATCTAATAATAACTACTCCGAATATACAAACTGGTGGAATAAAGTTCAAAGAGTAGAAGTTGAGCAAGCAAATACTTTATCAAAAACTTCCAATAACGCAACGGTGGAAGTAAGAATGAAATATTTTTTGAAATCGGGGAGAGTTGTTTCTGATGCTCAACGCTTTAAACTTATATGGAATCCGACGCAGCAAAATTGGAATTTTGATGACTCTACCAAGCTAAATTAAAGCTTTGATAAAAATATCAGCAATCATATTTAAGTAAATTTATAGAGGATGCTTGTTTTTTTTGTGGCTATAGTTTAATAAATATTGGGTGTCAACCTATGATAACACCAACACAATTAAACCAACGCTATCAAGTAATTCAAGTTTTAGCTGCGGGGGGATTTGGCGAAACCTTTTTGGCTGAAGATACCCAAATGCCTTCTAAACGGAAATGTGTAATTAAACAACTTAAGCCACTAGAAGATAACCCGCAAATATACAAATTAGTACAAGAAAGATTTCAGCGAGAAGCCGCACTTTTAGAAGAATTAAGTGACGGTAAAAATCAAATTCCTCAACTATATGCTTATTTTACCCACGAGGAGCAATTTTACTTAATTCAAGAATATATAGAAGGAGACACCTTAACAAAAAAGGTGCAGCAAGAAGGAGCTTTAAGCGAAGCCTCAGTCAAAGAAATTTTAATTAATATTTTACCTGTACTGGATTACATCCACAGCAAACGTATTGTCCACCGAGATATTAAACCCGACAATATTATTATTCGCTTATCAGATTCGCAACCCGTTTTAATTGACTTTGGCGCAGTTAAAGAAACTATGCAAACGGTAGTGACTCCCGAAAATTCACCGAGATCGATTGCCATCGGTACACCGGGATTTATGCCCAGCGAACAAACAGCGGGAAGGCCGGTATATTCCAGCGATTTGTATAGTTTGGGACTAACTGCGATATACTTACTTACGGGTAAAATCCCCCAAGAATTACCAAATAATCCATCCACAGGTGAAATTATCTGGCGAGAATATGCTCCAAATATTAACCCTAACTTTGCCGCAGTTTTAGATAAAGCGATTAAATCTTATTCGCGCGATCGCTTTGCTACTGCTAAAGAAATGTTACAGGCATTGCAGGCACAAACAGTACCTTTTCCGCCTACGATACCTTACATTCAGGCACCATCGACACAAACACCGACTGAAATTTCAACCCCAGCAGAGCAAATACTAACTCAAGCACCAACAATAGCACCAACATCAGCACCAACATCAGCACCGTCATCAGCACCGCCATCCGCACCGGCACCAGCACCAACAACTGTAGTTAATCCAGGAATGAAAGACTGGCAAAAAGCTACGATTATAGGCACTTTAATTGGGGTATGTGCGATCGGTGGTATTTCAATAATAAATAAACCATCAGTAAATGTCGCAGATGCTTCTAATAATAAAAATTTAACTCAACCTGCCAATCCAAATAAATTTACACCTGCTACATCATCAATAACAAGAGAAGCAGCTATTTCTGTACTGAATAAATGGCAAGATGCAAAGCGAGAATTATTTGCACCTCCTTTCAATCGCAGTCTTGGAGCAGAATTAACTACAGGTGAAGCCTATCGAAAAAATGTAGGTACTGGTAGTTCATTAGATTGGTTAGAAAACAACAATTCTTATTATCGATATGGAGTACAAAAAATTGATTCTGTAGAAAAATTTATTGCTAGTAATACTAGAGCAACAATCGATATTATAGTTACCGAAGACAGAAGATTTTATCAAGATGGGAAAATAGTTACTGGAGAAAATACTTCCTTTGATACTAGATTAGTGAGATATTCTTTACAGATGGAAGATAATAATTTAAAAATTTCTGATTATAAAACTCTTAACGTTATTAGTATCCATTAATTATTTTTTTGATGTTAATCGCAAATCACAAGTCTACATTTAATATCAATATATAAAACATGAGAATCAGCGATAAAAAACGCTCTGCTCAATTATTACGGCTGCAATTTGCGAGTATAGTTATTGGAGTTGCCTTAGCAATCGCTTCAATTGGTTTGGTTTTATTGAGAAAAGAAAATACTGATAGTACCGAAAAAGCTGACAAA
Source organism: uncultured Rivularia sp. (assembly GCA_964395005.1). Lineage (GTDB taxonomy): Bacteria > Cyanobacteriota > Cyanobacteriia > Cyanobacteriales > Nostocaceae > Rivularia. The sequence goes on along the minus strand of CAYMZW010000024.1, from coordinate 9,620 downwards.
CAAGTAAATCAATCCACTTCAGTGCCCTCGACACCCATAGCATCGGCTTCACCAGTTAAATCATCAAATATAGATACTTCAAAATTAGCATATAACATAACTTCATCTCCTAAATTTACTCAAAGTAAAGAACTACAGAATATTGTTAATGAAGTTGTTGATTTAGCAAAAAACCAAAAATTTTCAACTCAGCCACTATCAATTACATTAATTGATATAAAAACCGGGAAAATTGCCGGATATCAGCAAGAAGAATTAAGATATCCGGCAAGCGTGGTTAAATTATTTTGGATGGTTTACCTTTATGCTCAAATAGAAAAAGATATTTTATCGGAAGCAGATTTTTATCAATATCTATATAAAATGATTAAAAAATCTGATAATGGGGCTGCCAGTAAAATTATTGATAAAATTTCTGACACTAAATACCAAGAAAAGATTCAAGGAAAAGAGTCTCAAGATTGGAGAAAGAAAAGATTACAGGTTAATCAATATTTTCAACGAGCAGGATATGACAACATAAACGTAAGTCAGAAAACATTTCCAATTCCAGATTTAAAACTTTCCAAACCAGAGGGTTCAGAATTAATATTACGAGAAAATTCTCAAAATCCAATTCGTAATAAAATTTCAACCCAACAAGTTGGTAGACTGCTATATGAAATTGATAAAAAACAATCTGTATCATCGATTTATAGTGAGAAAATGGCAAATTGGTTAACAATAGATGCTCAAACTAGAAACTTGAAAAGAGACGATAAAAATCCAAATCAGTTTAATCCTGTAAGAGGTTTTTTGAGTGCATCTTTATCAGATGAAATTGATTTTAAAGGAAAAGCAGGTTGGACTTCTAATTCTCGTAATGACGCTGGAATTGTTACTACACCCGATGGAAAAACAGCCTATATTCTAGTAGTTTTTGGAGATGATAAAGCTTATGCATCTGATTTGGATTTATTTCCGAAAATTTCGCAATTAGTATTTCAGCGTATGAAACAGAGGGAATAGGGAATAGGTAATAGGGAATAGTTAAAATAACATGACTTACGCAAAGCCCCCCTTTAGAAGGGGAGCCACTCTCGTGCGGAGGTTCCCTCCGTTGAGAGAAGTGGCGTGGGTTGGGGGGATCTAAACAGTTAAAATAAGGTAATTTGTAGGGTGTGTTATCGCGGGGGTAACGCACCATTTATATTTTTAATCTTTTATTATAAGACTTACGCAGCGATAAGAGAAATAAGTATGTTCCAGACATTCTAGATCCCCCCAACCCCCCTTAAAAAGGGGGGCTTAGGTAAGTCTTTTATTAATTAAACAATTTCTTTGTAACAGCAATGATATAAGTTCTCATATATCAATAATCTTCTTCTCTAATAGCTTCTAATTCCATTCTGAGTGATTTTTGCTAACAAATAAGCTATATAATTATTTCAAACTTTTGACTGTCAATCTAAAATCCAAAATCGAATGACTAGCTTCTTCCGTGCTGAAGTTGATGCAATGACTGGCTATATCCCTGGAGAGCAGCCAAAATCGGATAGTAAAATTATTAAACTTAACAGTAATGAAAATCCTTATCCTCCTTCCCCTAAAGTAAAAGATATTTTACAAAATTTTGATTGGGAATGGTTAAGAAGATATCCTGATTCTTCTGCTACTGATTTTCGTCAAGCTGTTAGTGAAGTTTTAGGTGTTCCTGCTGATTGGATAATTGTCGGTAACGGTAGTGATGAAGTGCTGAATTTAATAATTCGGGCTTGTACTAATATTAGTAGAAAAGTGGTTTATCCCATGCCTACTTACGTGCTTTATCGCACTTTGGTAGAAATGCAGCCAGCCCAGACTGTAGAAATTGATTATCCAGAAGACTATAAGTTACCGATAGATGAATTAGTAAAAGTTGATGGTGCGGTAACATTTATAGCTACTCCTAATAGCCCGTCGGGGCATATTGTACCAGTAGAAGATTTACGGGAATTAGCAGCAAGATTATCTGGTGTTTTGGTAATTGATGAAGCTTATTGTGATTTTGCTTCTGGTGATGCGCTATCTGTAGTTAAAGAGTTTGAAAATGTGATTTCAATTCGTACTTTGTCAAAGGGATATTCGCTTGCTGGGATAAGATTGGGTTTTGGAATTGCTAATCCTAAGTTATTGCAGGGTTTATATAAAATCAAAGATAGTTACAATATTGATGCAATAGCTTGTGCAATTGGTGCTGCTGCAATGCGCGATCAAAGTTATAAAAATAGTTGTGCAGAAAAAGTTAAAATATCGCGAGGGAAGCTGTCGGAGGATTTAAGAAAATTGGGTTTTAAAGTTTGGGATTCTCAGACGAATTTTTTATTAACTCAACCACCTCAAGGTTATGCTGAGTATTTGTATTTAAGGTTGAAAGAGCAAGGTATTTTGATTCGGTATTTTAAGCAGGAAGGTTTGTCAGATAAGTTAAGAATTGCTGTTGGTACGGATGAGGAAAATAAGGTTTTAATTGAGGCTTTGGGTGGGTTGATTGGGTAAATTTTGATTTGTTTAACGCAGAGTAGCGCAAAGGCTTACGCAAAGTAACGCGGAGTTTTTATATCGTTTTTAAAATATGAGTAAAAATAGAAATCAACGTGCAAACATAGCGCAAGAAACGATTGAAATTTTAAATCAAGGTTTTTACCAAAATCAGCAACAAGAAACTATTAATATTCAGGAAAACCTACAGGCTGCAATAAAAAATTCAATTCATTATTCCGAAAATGATTTTTCAAAAGTCTTTTCTCAATTACGTAAAAAGCAAGTTAAAGAAAATCAAAATCAAGTTGAGATAAAATTTGAAATAAACAACGAAACTACTCTTAATGCTGCGAATAGATTAGTAAATCAACAAGGTTTTGACAAAGTATTGTGTTTAAATTTCGCTTCTGCAAAAAATCCTGGTGGTGGATTTCTTAATGGTAGTCAAGCGCAGGAAGAAAGTTTAGCTAGAGCAACCGGGCTTTATCCTTGTATTGCTCAAATGACACAAATGTATGAGGAAAACAGATATTACTGCTCTTGTCTTTATCTTGATGATATGATTTATTCGCCGCAAGTGCCGGTTATTAGAGATGATGATGATAAATTATTGGATAAACCATTTTTAGTTTCGATTTTAACTGTACCTGCTGTTAATGCTGGTGCTGTAAGAAAAAATGGTAAAAAACAAGAAATAAATAAAATTGAAAGTACGATGTTGCAACGTACAGAAAAGTTGTTATCAGTTGCAGCAGTGAATGATTACAAAGTTTTGGTTTTGGGTGCTTGGGGTTGTGGTGTATTTAAAAATAATCCCGATGATGTAGCGAGATATTTTCATTATCATCTACTAGAAAATCCGAAATTTAGTGGTTTGTTTGAAAAGGTTGTGTTTGCGGTTTTGGATAATACGAAGGATGAAAGCGTTATTGATGCTTTTAGGGAAAGGTTTGAATAACTAGCAATGCCCAATGCCCCATCCCCAATTCCCAATTAGTTTATTCCAAATAAATCAATTGATATTTTTGCACTTCACCAATAACACGATGAGGTTGCGATATTTTTGCAGCTTGTTTTTGAGGTATCCAAGCATAACTAGAAGCAGATTGAGAAAGTTGATTTATATTTATTCGTTTCCCATGTTTTGGAGTATAAAAGTTAATCAATACTCCAGTTTTTCCGCCAACGTCAACGAAATTTATCGGATAATTTTTTAAAGTTTGACTGATTTGTGGCTGTTGTAAAAATGCTTGAAAATCAGGATTGTAATTGCTTAATAAACCCAAACTACCTGTTATCGCTAAACTCAACCAAGAGGAAATTAACCAAGCACCTATCCAATAACGTGCGGTAATTATATTTTTACCAAAACGACGGCGATAAATCCAAATTAAAGGTAGAGTTAACCAGCCTAAACCTAATATTAAACCGATGATTGCATAATTGCGGATTCCTCCATCGCGATCGCTAATAAAGAAAACAATTGCCCCTGTTAGCAAAAGTATAATTCCTAGAATACCAAAAGTATAGCTTAATGTTTGTAAAATACGATTTGATGAGATATATAAAGATATACTTTGGATTTTAAATTCTTGTGTCTGTTGATTCCAAATTTTTCCCAGCCAATGTAAACTTACCGCAGCAAGTAAAGCAATAAAAGGATATAAACAAAGGCTGTAATGAGATAAGCGAGTTGAAAAAATACTGAGTTCAATAAATAAAATTAGCGGAAAACCGATTAAAATTGAAACATAATTCAAACATTTATATTCTTCTTCTATACTTTTAGATACCGTGCGCGTTAATACGTTTACAGAAGATGTAGCGTTACCATCTCGTTTGCTATTTTGATTACTATTACTATATTCGCTTTTATAATTATATCTAGACAGCTTGCCAATTAATAAACCCGCACCTAATAATCCAAAAAAAGACCAGGGAAAGGCTAAAATAGGGACATTCCAAAAATAATAAATCCAGTTATTATTACGACGTTCGTTAGAACCAAGTTTAGTTACAAAATTGATTAATGGTGTAAAACTATCGTCGCTAAATCTTAAAGAACTGAGTTTTAACCAGATTATAGTAGGTGCCAACCCTAATAAAAATCCCATATATAACATTGGGTTTGCTAAATGATTGTGGCGGCGATGCTGCAATATTAAATACGGTGATAAAGCTACTATCGGCAGAAAAATCATAAAGCTTCTTAATAGAAAGCCAAGAGAAAAACTCAACCCAGCAATCAAACCCCAAATATAGCGATGCTGGGAATTTAATTCTGCTTTTAATAAAGACAATATTCCTAGAAGTACCAGAAAAACCATCGATACATCTGGAGTTCCCAAACGAGAATATTGCAGCCAAAGAAATTCTACGCTTAAAATTGCCGCAGCTAACCAAGCAGCTTTTTTAGTTAATAATATTTTACCAATTTCATATACAAGAAAAACGCTTAAAATACCACCGATAATACTTGGTAAACGAACGCTGATTTCATTTATTCCAAATAAACTGTAAAAAGTGGCAACTAACCAATAAAATCCAGGCGTTTTATGATGCAGACTTTTCCAAGGATTTATCCAGTCTCCCGAATCATACATCAAGCGCGATCGCCAAGCGTAAAGTCCCTCATCATGTGCCATTAAGCTGTTATCACTTATACCTAACAGCAATAGCGGAAGCATCCAAATCAATAAACTTAAATAAGGAAAACCAGTCCAGTTTATAAAATTTCGCTTAATAAGACAAAAACTTATTTTGGATGACATTTGATGAATAAAAATAATATATGAAAGACTTAACTAATTAATTATTAAATCTAGTTTTCCTGCATTGTAAATTGGTATACAAAATGTACCATATACAGTGAGCAGTTAACAGTCAACAGTTAACAGTCAACAGTTACCAGAAGTGACTTGAAAGGTAATACATTTGTAGTAGGAGCGTCTTTACTTAGTAGTGAAAACTGCTCACTGATAACTGATAACTGATTAAAGGGGATTTTATGGTGCTTCGACCAAATCAACGCATAAAGTTAGATGATACGGATGATAAGTTGTTTTACGGGCTTCCTCGCTTTGTGACTCACGTAGACGATGGGTTTATTGGGCAACTTACGGATTTGTATCGTCAACGTCTCGAACCTAATACGCGCATTTTTGACATGATGAGTAGCTGGGTTTCTCATCTACCCGAAGAAATGCAGTTTAGTCATATTGAAGGACACGGACTCAACGAAGAAGAGCTAGCACGTAACCCGCGCTTTGACCATTATTTCGTCCAAAATCTTAACGAAAATCCAAAATTGCCGTTGAAAGACCAAGATTTTGATGCCGTTCTTAATTGTGTTTCTATACAATATTTACAGTATCCGGAAGCAATTTTTACTGAAATTCACCGCATTCTCAAACCTGGTGGGATAGCAATTTTTAGCTTTTCTAACAGAATGTTTTTCCAAAAAGCAATTCAAGCATGGCGCGATAGTAGCGAAGCCGGTAGAGTCGAATTAGTTAAAAACTATTTTCAATCGGTTCCTGGATTTACTCCTCCAGAAGTAATCAAAAATCAATCAACAGCACCAAATTTCCTCCAGTGGTTAGGTGCGGGAGGTGGCGACCCATTTTATGCTGTTATAGCTCATCGAAATTAACAGTTAATAAGAAAGGTCAAAGGTTAAAGGTTAGAGGTCAAAGGTAGAAAAACTTTGAATACTAATTGCTTTGTCGTAAAAGTAATAACGTTTAACTGTTAGTAAACATACTCAAAAGTTATCAAAAAAGGTTTTTGTTGATTGACAAATGAAGTATAAAGGATGAGTCATAAAGTATAAATTGTTAATCCTTTATACTTTCCGCAGGTCAAACTTAAATTAGGAGTCACAGATGAAAATTTCGCGCACTCGCAGCATATTAGCGGCTTTAGTGCTTTCTATATTGCTATTTACCACAGCTTGCGCTCAAAAAGCACCAGGACGTTTCGATCAAGTGCAACAGGAAAGTACCCAGCAGAAGAAAGGGCAAGCTGTTGCTAAAGATGCTACTCAAGGTAGCGAATTTAACAAGTTTTTCCCCGCAGCTTCAGATGGTTATCAGCGAGTCTTTACTCAAGAGAAAAAAGGTTTTGCTCAAGCTAAATTGAAAAAAGACGGCAAGGAAGTAGCTAAAATTTCCGTTAACGATACTACCAGCAACCCTTCAGCAGCAGCAAAATTCGCTAATAGCCCCAAAAAAATCTCCGGTTATCCAGCGGTAGAGTCAGGAAAGCAGACAGCGGTGTTAGTCAACGATCGCTATCAAGTCAAAATCATCTCTAGCGATGCTGATGCATTTACAGCAGCCGATAGAGAAGCTTGGCTGAAGAAATTTGACCTTAGTGGTTTATCGCGAGTCTAAGCTTAGTTGTTAGTTGTTAGTTGTTAGTGGTTAGTTGTTAGTTGCTAGTTGCTAGTTGCTAGTTGTTAGTGTTTGGAAGAGGGAGACAATAAATAACTCCTAACTCCTAATTCCTAATTCCTAATTCCTAACTCCTAATTCCTAACTCCTAATTCCTAATTCCTAACTCCTAATTCCTAACTCCTAACTCCTAACTCAAATAAATCATCAAGCGCAAAAAGTAAATAATCAAGGAGCCTACTATTATGAGTAAACCAGTTTTTGAATTGGTTGATGAACTACCAACTAGCGGTATTACCGTTTCTGTGCTAAATGCGCTAGATGGTATCACTCCAGGGCATTGGAAAAATACAGTCGGTTTCGTCAATACCATTAAAGAGGTAACTGGCGAAGAAGATGAAGATACAGTACAAGCTATTGGCGAACGGGCAATTTATCTTTATAATGACCGTTCTCAAGGATATCAAAAAGGTTTATGGCTTTACCAAACGGTTGACAGTACCGATAAAGCTTTGGGTACGGCGGCTTTGGCGAATAAAGTCAGCGGGAAAATTCCTTTGTTTGGTGGTTTAATAAACAGATTTACTCCCAAAGCTGATAAAGCACAGACTATTGATTTATCTTTGAAATTAATTGCCGAATTGCTAGCTTTTTGCAGCATTAACGGTATTCCTGGTGATAGCATTGGCGATTTTGTCGCTTCTTTGGGTGAATACAGCGGTGAATCCTATATCCGCATGGTGGGATTAATCTGCCTTGATGGTTTAATTCCTTTAGGCCCCGATTTTATTCAACAAGCACAATCTGCACTCAACGGAATGAGTCCGAAAGAGTTAGAAGGCAATTCTACATTCCAGCAGATGAATGATGCAATCCCCGGTAATAGTTCCGAAGGTAAATTAAACTTTATCGGTTCTAGCTTTGATTCGGTAAAAGGCTGGATGGGCAACACCGTAGCCAAAAACGATTTAACTCCTCAAAAAGTTACCAGTAAAATAAGCGGTTTTGTTGATTTCGCCGACGATAAATTAGATTATCTTGCCGCTTTCCTCGATCTCAGCACAAACTATTTTGAGCATACAGGTACCCAAACCCTGACAAAACGTTTAGTCGATCGGGCTTACGCAGAAATTTAATCGTTTTCTAAATCCATCAAATCTTTCCAACCCCCTTAAAAAAGGGGGTTTTGTATTAAGATAAGAAATTATTCTTTATTCAGATAATTAAAAATAGTTTTTAACATCAAATAATTGCTATTAAAAATAATTTATAACTACAAACAAAATTCTTTTGAAAAAATTTAAAAAACAATCATTTAATAATTTGCTACTTGCTTAATATCCTCTGTAAAAATTTATTAATTAATAGATATGATTGTTTGATTCAAGATCGGTAGGAGATAATCAAATTCACCCCAATGAATCAGCATCATATTGAAGTAAAGGTTTCTACAGATAAATTCAGAAACAATATCAGCCACATTCGTAATAGAGTTAAGCCTTCTCAACTGTGCGTAGTTATGAAAGCTAACGCTTACGGGCATGGTTTAAAGCAATTAGCCCCTACAGCAGTTGCAGCTGGTGCAGACTATATAAGTATTTGTACTAACCCCGAAGCAACAATTATTCGGGATTTAGGTTTAAACGTAAAACTGTTGCGTTTGCGGATGGCTTTACCTGAAGAATTGCGAGAATCCATCGACTCTCTGAATATAGAAGAGCAAATAGGCAGCATCGAAGCCGCTAAATATCTTTCCGAAACAAGTGTAAAACAAGGAAAAAATACTCCCGTACATATCAACATCGATACGGGAATGGGTAGAAGCGGTTTTTTCTCTAATCAAATAGAAGAACTTAAACAGGTTTGCGGGCTACCAGGTATAGATATTGTTGGTATAATGACTCACTTTGCGAGTTCCGATGGCAAAGATTTAAAATTTACTAACAAGCAAATAGAAGACTTTTGCAAAGCACGTGAAGTTCTTAGGAATTACGTAGACCATAAAGTGCTAACTCACACTCATAATAGTGCAGCAACAGTAAGAGTACCTAACGAAAACAACCGCTTAGTAAGAGTAGGAGCAGCTTGTTACGGCGTGCGAACATCCCAGGATTTTAAAAATCCTCCGGAATTAAAGCCAGTAATGTCAGTAAAAACCAGGGTAGCTCAAGTAAGAAAAGTACCTACAGGCAAAACCATAGGTTACGGCAGCTTATTTACAACTGAGCGGGATAGTTTAATTGCATCCTTACCAGTAGGTTTTGGTGAAGGTTATCCCCGCTCGTTATTTAACAAAGGTATTGTTTTGATTAAAGGGCATCGCTGCCCCGTAGTCGGAAGAGTTTCCCTAAATATAACCACGGTAGACATTACCGATGTACCCGAGTCAGTTGAATGGGGCGATGAAGCAGTATTAGTAGGAACACAAGGCAAAGAAGAAATCACCTTCGAGGAATTAGCAGATAAATTTGCCAGCGTACATACTGAAATCAACTTGATGGCAGGTTTTATGAATATGATTAGTTATGTTTAGGAGTTAGGAGTTAGGAATGAGGAGTTAGGAGTTATTAACTCGTTCCTAGCCTCCGGCTGGGAATGCCTATCAAGGAGGCTCTGCCTCCTATTTATACTGGAGGCAGAATTAACTCGTTCCTAGCCTCTGGCTGGAATAACTCGTTCCTAGCCTCTGGCTGGGAATGCCTATCAAGGAGGCTCTGCCTCCTA
>CAYMZW010000023.1:0-31336 GCA_964395005.1 uncultured Rivularia sp. | reverse complement strand
ACTATCAACTATCAACTATCAACTATCAACTATCAACTATCAACTATCAACTAACTACTTCTTACAATTATCACAATGTCCGCAATGTAAATTCGCTGCTTCTTTTTCAAATCCGAAAGCGGTTAATAAGAATTGCCAGCGACATTTTTTTGTTGTCAAATACTTATGCATCTGGTTTGCTGGATTTGATTGATGCTTATTGTTATTTTTCGATTCTTTATTAATGCTGTAGTTAAACGGATCGATCCACTTTAATTTACCCATGCTATGCAGTAAAGAAAGCGCTAAAGCAGCATCGGGAAATTTTTCTGTTACTTTGTCTAATTCTCCTGTAGATGGTAATTTTTTAATTAACTGTTTTGCATTCAGCTGTTGTTCGCGTAATTTATCTTCAAAAAATTTCTGTCTTTGTTTGTCTTCTGGATTTAATATTCCGGTGGGTTCGCTAATTAATGTCAGTGTTTCTGCGGGTTTGCCGTCTCTTCCTGCGCGTCCAATTTCCTGTACGTATTCTGATAGCAATAACGGCGCTTGATAGTGAATTACCCATCGAACATCGGGTTTGTTAATTCCCATACCGAAAGCTGAGGTACAAACCACAAAAGGTATTTTTCCATTTAACCAGCTTGCTTCAATCTCGCGTCTTTCTTCTGCACCCAATCCGCCGTGATAGCTAGCAGTCTTGTAACTTTTTTGTGTCAACCATGCGGTTAGGTTTTCACTATCTTTGCGCGTGCGAGCGTAAACTAATCCAGAGGTTTGTTGATTTTTATGAATAAATGTTAATAATTGTTGCGTTCTTCCTTGTGGAGTCCAAATAATCCGGACGTTCGGGTTAAGATTACTTCTATAAGGATTCAGTTTAAATACGGTAGGTTGCTGTAATCGTAAAGTTTCTGATATTACAGTTTGGGCTAAAGGGTCAGCGGTGGCGGTAAAAGCGGCTAGCGCTATCTTTGTTCCTCTTCTTTTTGACTTGAGTAGCGCTGGTCTTACTGCCCCTAATCTTCGATAAGCTGGTCTAAAACTATCACCCCACTGTACTAAGCAATGTGCTTCGTCTAATATTAAGCCGTTAATTTCAAGTTCTGGGTGAGATAATCTTTCCCAAACTGGAGGGCTAAGTAAAGTTTCTGGAGATAGATATAGTAATCTTAATTGTTGTCTTTCCAAAGCCTGTAGAGTTTGGCGACGTTGGGAAGAAGATAATTGACTGTGTAAAAGTGCTGCGGAAAGTTTGCGTTCTTTTAGTTCCTGTACTTGGTTTTCCATTAGTGCTACCAAGGGGGAAACCACCAAAGTTAATCCGGTTTGTAAAAGTGCGGGAAGCTGGAAGCAAATTGATTTACCCCCGCCAGTAGGCATAATGATTAAAGTATCTTTTTTGGCGAGTAGACTTTGGACAATCTCACCTTGGGGTGGACGGAAATCTTCATAGCCCCAAATTTGTTTAAATGTAGCGCGAACCTGCTGCCAGGAAGGGATTTGAGCTTGATTCATAGTAAATAAGTAGATACACCCCTCGCCTTGCACACTTTTTATGACGTGTTTTGAATATAGCTCTTATTAATAACATGGTGCTTCAGTAGTTTTACTTATTCTGTTTTTAAGTTTTTGAGTGGATTTTGGTAAGCTGGAGGAAAGTTGGTAAATTAAAATGAATATAAGATTTTTACAGCCTCGGTACGCGGAGGTTAGCGCAAAGGTACGCGGAGAGGGGAAGGAGGAAAGATTTTGATTTCTGATTCAGTTAGCATTTAGGATTACTCTTACCTGTGTTTATTTCTTTCCTCAGCGCTCTCTGTGTCTAGAAGGGTTTTTTTAATAATATTCTTATTTTTTATTCATTGATAAAAGACAAGATTAAATAGCGAATTATCTCCCAGCGGCTTACCTTTTCGGCAAAATTAATTATTTTATCTTCTTTATTTTGCAATTTCCTTACCAGGGAATAGGTTGGTAGAGTATTGCGGGTAATATCTTCTTCTATTAAAGTTGTAAAACCTGTATTTTTGGATAATTTGCGATAGTCACTAAGGGTAAATTTTAAATCTACATATCCAAGAGTTTTTAACAAAGTGTCTTTTGCTAACTCTGAACCTGTTTTTATGATAGGAAGAATTATTTGTCTGGGTACAAAGTCGCTTAAAGCAAGTTTTCCCCCCGGTTTAAGTACTCGCGATGCTTCCTGAAAAAACTGCTTTCGGCTGGGAAAATGGAATATACATTCTACAGCAAGTACTGCATCGAAGGAATTATCTTCAAAGGGTAATTCACAGGCATTTGCTTCTACAAATTCAATATGATTTTGGGCACGGGGTTGAATTTGTTGTTTTGCTCTTGCTAACTGTCGAGAGTCAATATTTAATCCAGTTAGGTGCATATTATTAAAGCGATTATTTAAGCTGGCAATTGTTCCGCCGAAGCCACAACCGCAGTCTAAAACGCGCATATTATCCGTAATTTTGGCTGAATCGCATACTTTTTGAGATAATTTTTCGGCTGCTTGAGTAAAGTCTTCTATGGAAACATCTGTTGTATTTAGATTTTCCCAGTAACCCCAGTGGACGTGATTTCCAAAGCTTTGAATTATTTCTGTTTTACCTTTTTGAAAGTCTTTGAATAGTGCGTCGAAGTACGGTAGGTTGACTGTTTTTTCTTCAGACATTTAGATCCCCCCAACCCCCCTTATTAAGGGGGGCTTTTTGTGATTAGTATTAATGTTAATGCATGAAGTTTGCTTTACCATAGAATCCGATCGAGAGAAAGATTATATTAATCGCCACCACCACCTCCACCACCATCTCCACCTCCACCATCTCCACCACCACCGCCAAAGCCATCACTACCATTTCCTTGTGTTGAGTATAAGAAAATAAACAAAATTAATAGCAAAGGTAATAGGAATATCAATAAAATAAGCAAAGTACCGACAAAAACTGTAAATCCACCTAAAGTAACGCGGGAGAATGGGAGCCGCGACTATTCATAGCGCGGAGGAAATTCGACACGGCGAATTTATTCGCCGTGTTGCTTGATTAACTCGTCAACGTAATTTCTAAGCTTGTTCTGCCAGTCAGGAATATTTTTTAATTTTTCTTTCTGACCCTCATAACCTTTGAACCCGATTATCTGTTTGTCTAGAGGTCGGGTATATATTTTTTTAGCTCCAAGCTTGTGATTTTTATGAAAAGGCATTGACAAGACAACATATATTAGTTAACTTATATATAGCACTATTTGAGAGGTGGGTCAAATGGCTCGTAGAACAACTCCATCCTTTATAACTGAGTTGCCTATTATAGTTGATAGCAAGCTTGAAAAGCAATTAAGCGCCAGATTTCAAGCTGGCAGACAACTCTATAATGCTTGCCTTAACGAAGCGGTGACTCGGATGGAATTGGTGCGTAATTCTGAGCCATATAAGCAAGCTAAAAACCTGAATCGAGAGAAAGATAAAAAACAGCGCAAAGAGTTATTTAAAGCTGCTAGAGAGCAAGCAAGATTTTCTGAATATTCACTACATTCATTTGCTACTTTAACCGCTAAAGACTCTAAATGGATTGTTCAAAATCTTGATTCAAATACTCAACAAAAACTTGCGACTAGGGCGTTTAAAGCAGTTGAACGTGTATTGTGTGGTGTAGCTAAACAAGTACGTTTCAAAGTTTCTTCGCGCTTTCGTTCTGTCGAAAATAAAACCAATAAATTTGGCTTACGCTGGCTTAAAAGTCAAGTTGTTTGGTGCGGTTTAAAGATTGAACCTATTGTTGACTGGAATAACCCAGTAATAGTTCATGGGATAAAGTCACCTGTTAAATACTGCCGTATTTTATGGCGTAACCTTAACGGTAAAAAGCGTTGGTTTGTTCAATTAATCAATGAAGGTTTACCATATCAAAAGCCTCAAAACTACGTAACACAAGGGATTGTTGGACTTGATGTTAACATCGCGGCGGTTGCGTTTGTTGCTAACAATAAAGCTGGACTTTTACCATTTGCTGAAAAAGTACCAACGTTTGAGCGCGAGATAAAAGCGTTGCAACGCCGTCTGGCGCGTTCTCAAAGAATGCACAACCCGGATAATTTTGAACCTGACTTTGATAAACGAGTTGGCAACAAGATTGTTCGCAAAAAAGGTAAAATCAAAAAAGGTAAAAAACAATGGATAAAAACCAGAAACTATCGACGGATTCAAGCTAAAAGGTCTGAACTAGAACGACGTAAAACCGCTTACGCAAAGTCCCAGAATCGTAGATTAGTTAACGAGATTTTGCGTCATGGCAATCAAATTAAAACCGAAAAGGTAAGTATTAAAGGTTGGCACAAACGTTACGGTAAGGTAATTTCTGCCAAGTCACCGGGATATTTTCAATCAGAACTTAAGCGAAAAGCTGAAAACGCTAACGGTTACTTTCTAACATTTTCTACTCAAACTACTGCACTATCCCAGACTCACCTCGATGGCACCCGTATTAAGAAAAAGCTATCAGAAAGAGTTCATAGAGACGTAACAGGCATCAAACCTATACATAGGGACTTATTTAGTGCGTATTTGGCTAGATGCGTTTATAACAACAAGTTGTCACTTTGGGATGCTCAATGTGAGTATCCAGGGACGGAGCCGTTCTTGTTAGACGGGTGGCAACAGTATCAATCTGCGAATCGATTAGCCGAGCGCAAAAGTAGGGATAGTTATAGTCCCTTAGAGCAGATGTCTAATGAAGCGCTAACCTCTAACCAGATAAGTCAGAAGAACTACAAGTTAGAAGGCAATGCCTGAATCCGCGTCTATTTATAGCGCGGAGTGGCTCAATAAACTCAATATCTGCTGGTTGAAATTCCTCATCTAAAATAACTTTGACTTCGATTTCTTGATAAGGCGGTATATTCGTAGTAGATACAAATTCTACAGTCTTCTCATCTATTTGTTTATCTTTAGTCGGTACCCCATAACTCCTAAATTTTTGAATATTACGTGAAAAGGATTTCGGGAATGAAACTCTTACTTTTGCTTTACTGATAGAAGCTATGCGTTTTGGGAATATTGCTTTCCAGTAAACAGACTATATCACTCCAGAAAAATACCTGCTACTGGAGCAAGAAAGCGATGTCAAGCACGAATACATTGACGGTTATGCTTATGCAATGGCTGGTGCTAACGATGCTCACGTTACTGTCTCCGGAAACTTGTTTGCTCTTCTCCGAAGTCATGTAAGGGGTTCGGGTTGTCGGGTTTTCATCTCGGATATGAAAGCTCGGATTGAACAACTGAATCGATATTATTACCCAGATGTGATGGTAACGTGTGACGAAAGGGATAGGGAAAATACAACAGAAAAGAAATTCCCTTGTTTAATTGTGGAAGTTTTATCCGACTCTACAGAAGCATTTGATAGGGGTGATAAATTTGCCGATTATCAACAATTAGAAACCCTTCAAGAATACGTTTTAATTAATGTCAAACGTCAGCGAGTTGATTGTTTTCGCCGTAATAGTGAAGGGTTTTGGGTATTACAGTTTTATGCTTCTGGGGAAAAATCTTTTTAACTGCAAAGTATTAATTTTGAGGTGGAGATGAGCGCACTTTACGAAGATGTTGTTTTTGAATAATTCTTTACGTAATCAGGAATTTCAATACCTTCAATTAAACGCTCATCGGCAATAGCTTTACCTGGAATGATTTGCAAGGGTAAAACACCAGCCCACACTGGTAAATCGTAATCAGCTTCGTCATCTACGGGATTACCAGTACGCACCTTCGCTGATGCTTCTGTTAAAGGTAGAGAAAGTACCATTGTTCCCTGCAATTCTTGTTTATTTGGCTGACGTACTTCTTGCCAACGTTGCGGTATTACATGTTCGGTAAAGGCTCGCAGCGCTTCAGATTTTTCTTCAGTATCATTAACTAATGTTGCCGTACCGAATATAACTACAGAACGGTAATTCATTGAGTGGTGAAAAGCCGAACGTGCTAATACTAATCCATCTAATAAAGTCACGGTAACGCATACCTCGATACCTTGGGTTAAGTTACGCAACATTCTACTAGCTGGTGAACCGTGAATGTAAAGTTTATCGTCTACTCTGCCGTAAGCGGTAGGAATTACAAAGGGTTGATTATTTACGGTAAATCCAATGTGGCAAATTAATGCTTCATCTAAAATGTTGTAGATAGTTTGGGTTTCGTAATTAGCGCGTTTGGGTACTCTTTTTATTTTGCTGCGTTGGGTGGGAGTGAATTTGTTTGAATTAGTCATGGTTTTTGGTTTGTAGTAAGCACTTTAGTGCTTTGTTAATTGAGTTAAATAAAAGGGTTAAAACCCTTACTACGAACAAAAAGATTTAAATAAAATCTAATTGCATGGCGTTACTTGGTGAAAAACCCAAGTTTTCATAAACGGGTTTTCCTGCTGGTGAAGCGTTTAAAATAGCTTTTGTACAGTTAATAGATTTTAGATGTTCAATTGTTGCGTTGGTTAATTGTTTGGCTATTCCTTTTTTACGGTAAGAAGGTTCGACGTAAACACCCCAAATGTATCCGTATTTGCGATATTTTTCTTCGAGAATTAGTGGATATAAACCTGCAAATAGCTGACAGCTTGCAGAGCCGACTATTATATTATCAACTTCTGCAACAAAACCTTTATAAAATAAGTTTTGACGGGCTTGTTTGATAAATTCTAAAGTCATGTCGCGGTGGTTTGATTTTATTGACTTTTCGGGAACACCAATATCTAGCCACATTTGATAAAAATGTTCGGCAATTATTGCATCTTCTTTTGGAAGTGTTTCTCTAATTTCTAAATTAATATCGCTATGCATCTAACTCTCTCTTTCTTCTTCCTCTGCGTACTCAGCGTCTCTGCGGTTTTATACCACACTCTATGGTGCGTTACGGCAACGGTAAGGTATTTGTTTTGCTCGGATATTATTTCGTGCCGTAACACAACGGCAATATTGTGGGAAGAAAATCTACACCCCAATTTGCCTCCCCTACAATATATTTACTTCATCACCAACTTGAATAATTTTATTTCTAACTTCTTCACTAGCTAATCGAGTATTTACTGTCAACTTATAATAATGATTGAAACGAGATTTATTTACCCATTCTGGTAAGGTTTCTCTACGTTTATTGATAAATATTTTCTGAAAATTTGAAGTAATTTCTGCTGTAACTGCATTCCTAGTAGGAACAATACAGCGTTGACAGGGATTTACACCTATAAATTTTAGATTTCCTATCATGAAATTAACAACACTATTACTTTCAGAAAATAATTTATCTTCCCAAAATGCCGGTACTCCATCAATTTCTATAGATGTACGCATTCGACGGCGAATATCGTCTTCATTTAAATCTGAATACCAGGAAGCAACTTCTTTTAAAGTGGCAGTACTAACTATAGTTGGTCCCGGTGAAATGGTATCATCGGGGAAGCCGGTAATTAGGTTTTTTTGTAGTTTGATATTAAAACCAAAAAACTCACTTAACCAAGCTTCTAAATCTGGTGTTTCTGACTCTAAACTAAAACTTTCTTCTGTTTCGCTACCTTGGATTTTTAACGAAACAAGATTATTTTTTAAATCAAAATTTGACCGTATTAAATGTATTTTGGCATAGCGTTTAGCATTGACGTATTTACCTTGCTCGTTAAACATGGCAAATTGGCGATCGCCTTCCAATGCACCGCTCTGCAAAACCTTTGCCTGCATCAGTTCCAAGCCATCAAGTGATTTAATCGGATAAACGCAAATCCTGGCTACATGGGGCATATTTAGCCTCCAGATAATCGCGAAACTTTAACTTAAGAACAGCGTAATTTATATAGTGGTCGGTTTCAATAGCCAATTTTGTAATTTAATACCAGTCCACTTTATATTCTCTATTTGTAGAAGAAACTCATAACGGTAAACTCAGTTGTAATTCAAAGTTAGGACAAGGAACCGAATTTGTAATGAAGCTACCTATCAATTAAATTGAGATTTTAGATTTTAGGTTTTAGGTCAAACTTCTACTACTCACTATTCCCTGCTCCCTACTCCCTACTGCCTAATAATCATTATCAGCGACACAAATCCCTTTACACTTAATGCCATTTGTAGCCGTGCGCTTGCAGTGGGGACAAAGAATTTTTTCTTTATCTGTTTGTGAATCGTTTTTTGCTGGCGATCGATCTTTTTGTGTCTGGGATTCCGAAGTCATAAAAGAGAAGAGTCTTTGCGGTTATCATTTATATTTTACCTTCAACCGCGAGGAGGTATTGATTCAAAACTGTCTATAGTGTTTATTCTTCTCACTCGCTACTTATTGATTTACCATGACTGCCGATAAATCCGCTTTCGGCTTTTCCACCCTCCCCTCAAGAAGCAGGGCTACCAAGCACCTAATGTTACGTGTCTTGTTTCCCAATAAACAAAAAGTGAATTTGTGAGACATTATTACTGTAGCAATGTCTTAATAAACTGCTTTCAAAGCTCAATTAAATAGATATTTTGATTATTAATTTAAAAAGAAAAATAAAATTTTAACTGCAATCAACAATTTTTGATTTATCTAGCTAATAACTGCATATTGTCTTCAAGCATATCAGACATAAAACCTTAAATAATGTCCATTTAATAACCTGAAATCTCTTGATTTCATAGTTTGACTGGTTCAATATGTAATCAAGGATTAAACAAACCACTTGGATTAATCCTTATTAAATAATTAACTAATAATAGTCGAGGAAAAAAACATGGCTAGCATCAAAATTTCCGAATTACGTCCCGTAGGTTCCGAATTATTTGTTGATTCTGAAAGCTTCTTAAACGAACTTAACGATCAAGAAATATCTGCAACTGTTGGTGCAGGTACTGTGGCTACTGTTGTTAGTCAGGCTTCTATATCTGTAGGTATTTCAATTGTAAGTGCATCCGTTGTAACTCAAACATTCACTTTATAAGTGAACAAATAAATTTTGACAATAGACCAATTACAAACATTTTAGGAGAAAAACATGGCTAGCATCAAAATTTCCGAATTACGTCCCGTAGGTTCCGAATTATTTGTTGATTCTGAAAGCTTCTTAAACGAACTTAACGATCAAGAAATATCTGCAACTGTTGGTGCAGGTACTGTGGCTACTGTTGTTAGTCAGGCTTCTATATCTGTAGGTATTTCAATTGTAAGTGCATCCGTTGTAACTCAAACATTCACTTTATAAGTGAACAAATAAATTTTGACAATAGACCAACTACTGTCTTTAATTTATTTCGATTAAACGTGACATATATTCTCAATCGGAGCTTTAAAAGTTCTGATTGAGAAATGTATTAAAGCAAATAAATTTTGAGGAGGAAATATAAGTGTCTTTTATCCAGATTTCGGAATTACGTCCTGTAGGTTCTGAACTTTTTCAAGATTCAGAAAGCTATCTTCAAGAACTAAGCTCTCAAGAAATAGGAACAATCGAAGGTGGTCACAACGGTTTAGTTCTCACAAGTGTAATTGAAAGTCCGTTAATAAATAGCTTATTTACTATTTCTCAAGGAATTAGTGTAAATTCAGTTTCAGCTATTTCTAACTTTGCATAGTATTAATTAGAATATCTCGCATCATAAAACTAAAAATAAAATATTAATAATAGTACTTAAGAAGCCTAAAACATCTTAAGTACTATATACGATATTTTAGGAGCGTGTAAAATGTCTGAAATTAAAATTTATAATATTCCCGCTGGCAAAGCTTTATTTCAAGATTGCGAAAGTTTTCTCGACCGACTTGATGATTCAGAAATAAAAGCAATTGTCGGGGGAATAACGCCGATCTTATTAACAACTTTAATCGAAACTCCTTTAATCAAAAGTAGATTTACATTTTCCGTGGGCATTGGTTTAGAAACGGCTTCTGTTATAACTAAACAAAACTTTTAGTGTGTATCTAAAGTTGTTAACATAATCGGAGAATAAATCATGTCTAATATTGCAATCTTAGAACTGCGTCCAGTGGGTTCGGAATTATTCCTTGACTATGAAAGTTTTCTCAATGATCTTACAAATGAAAGACTAGAACGCTTGGCAGGAGGTCAGATAATTAGTCAAGTTAGTGCAACTGCTGCTTATAGGGTAGTACCTAACCAAGGAGCTATGGCTAATCAAGCTGGGATGTTCAAATCTTTTGATGCAGCGCCTAATTACACTGTATCGGTTCAAAATATATTAGCAGATTGGATCGTAGAAGACACTGCGGCTTTCAACTACTGGGAATGGTTCTCTTAGAGACATATTACCTGGAATAAGGTCTAAATAATATACTACATAGTCTTGACTTACTATGTACATTTGCTCAAATATAAGAATAACAGTATGTGAAAAGCTAAAGCTCGTAAAGCTGATTCAGACCTATAAAAGCTTAACATTCTTAGTTTGATGTTGAATGTAATAGATTTAAGTCAGGAGGTTTAAAGTATCAAATGCAAAAGTACTATGCTTCATTTTTTGAGACAATGATGCTTTGAAAATACTTATATTTGGTACTTTCTTTTATTGAATTATTTATGCCGTTAGAGAGATATACTTATATAAAAATACATCAGTAGATATGACTATGTCAAAATATTTTAATTGTAGTCATTGAGACGTAATGTAGACATTTAAAATACCTGAGTTTTTCTAATTGAGTATGCTGGCTATAGATGAATAATCCTTTTTTAATAGGTTTTCGTTATGAGTTTTGTATTAAGCCATAAAAATGTTTTCGATTATTTAGTAGAGCGCAAGATTTTGACTTCAGAGATGGAAGCGCAAAGTCAGATAGAGCGCAAATACGCCAAAAATTTTAATTTGTTAGTAAGTTTGCCAGATAATCGCAAAATACTTGTCAAGCAAGAGCCGCGCAATCGAGAAGGGAAAACCGCAGGTGAATTTCAGCGCGAATGGCGGATTCAAGAATTTATCGAAACATTTCCTGAATTAAGTCAAATGAAACTTTGGCTGTCGGAAAAAATTGATTTTGATGCGGAAAATTCAATTATTGTTTTTAATTATTTGGATAATTATCGGGACTTAATAGACTTTTATGGAAAAGAAAATATTTTCCCATTACTTATAGCTGAAAATATTGGCACGATATTAGCTAAAATTCATCGTTTAACTTTTGAAAATCAAGTCTATCAAGATTTTTTAACAAATAAACAGAATCAATCCGTCAATACATCTCATTTAGTCAGAAAACTCGAACGTATCGGCCCGGAAATTTTTGGTTTGGTTCCCGGTGATGGATTGAAATTCTTTGCTCTTTACCAGCGTTATGACAGTCTGGGAAAAGCAATAGCTGAACTTGGTGATTCTATTACTCCTTGCTGTCTAACACATAACGATTTGAAGCTGAACAACATTTTACTATCCAACGATTGGCAGGAAGTAGAATCTGCTCTGGTTTCAGGGGAAAAGAGCGAAAATATCATCAGATTAATTGACTGGGAAAGATGCGGTTGGGGAGATCCAGCATTTGATTTAGGTTCGCTGATTGGTAGTTATCTGCATATTTGGCTAAGTAGTTTGATTACTAGTAAAGCCATGACTATCGATGAGTCTTTACGGATGGCTACAACTCCCTTAGAAATCATCCAGCCATCATTAGGGGCGATCGCCACTTCTTATCTGGACAACTTTCCCGAAATTACGCATCGTCGTCCCGATTTCTGGAAACGAGTGGTGCAATTTGCCGGTTGGAACTTGATTGGCTCGATTCAATCTACGCTGCAATACCAAAAATCTTTTGACAATACAGGTATTTGTATGCTCCAAGTTGCCAAGTCTTTATTGTGTCGTGCCGAGCAATCGATGACAACGATTATTAATCGTTTACCCGTCACCAGTAGTTAATTTAACTTTATTAGTACTCATACTATGCAGTTGTTATCACCGAATCAAATTGAAAGTCTTCCCCAGTCATTGCACTCAACCTTAGAAGACATTGTTAATAAAATTGGAATTCAATCAAGATTCTGTATTTCTCATCCAGACTATAAGCCGTTAGAATTACCAACTGAATCGTTATCGCGTTTTCAGCAGTTACCCTCAGATATCCAAAATAAATATTTAAATTTACAATTATCTCGTTTTCTCTACGGTATTTACTATAACGGCTCTCTGAAAAGCGCTTTAGCAGTCGATGACGATAGCAGCGATGTAAATATTCAAAACCTGGAAAACAATACCTATCTTGGGGTAGATGTGGGTTTTTACGATCTTCTACATGAAAACAATAAGGGTGAAGGTTACTTTAGTCCGGATTGGCTGATACTCAAAGAAGAACTTGATGGAACTTTAGCAGTACACAAAGGTGGTTTAACACTGCACGTGGAACCTGAAAAACATCTGGAATCCTCGGCTCAAACAGTTACCGTGGGTGAGTCAATTGCCATCAAAATGCCCAAAAACTTGGTGCAAAATGGCTTTTATATGGCTGTTAGCAATTCTGGAAGTTACACGGGAACAGAAATAGTCAGGATTTATTTTAACTTGACTAGTGAAGGGGCGATCGCCTTAATGAATAGTTTGACTTCTTCGTTAAACGCGATTTCGATTCCATTCAACTTCAAAACTTTATACAACCCGTCAGATTACGGACGCTACGATAGTGCGGTACTTTATTTTGATAAAAGCTACTATCAAACTGTATATCCGGTACTTGAGAAAGTTTATGCCCAAAACCAAGCTTATTTCCAACCAGAAGTACCTTTATTTACCAAATATCTAGCACCAGGATTAGGCTTGGCAGAAGAACCAAACTGCAAATTTGCAGAAAAAGAAAGCTTCGGGATGAATCGCTGTCAAATAGTTGCCAATGCTTTGCTGGATGCTTGGGAGCAGGGAAATGACTCCCCGGAAAGTCGGATGTCATCAATTTTGCAACATTTTGACTCATTAGAAGTTGAATTGCAACGCCCTTATCTCAATGCTAATTCCCAAGATATTTATACAGCATTAACGTTATGAAACTTACTAATCTTGCACCTCGGGTTGAGCAAAAACCCTTAGATAATTCAACAGACGATTCAAGCGAACTAACCTTGGCAAATAGTCGATTTCCCGAATCAGACTTGCCTTTTTACCGCAAACTGGGACGAACCGATTTAACGGTAAGTTGTTTGGGACTCGGAGGGGGTGGTCACATTTCGAGCGATGATACCCTTTACGCTTTCGATCGGGGAATTAACTATTTTTTCTATTCGAGCGATTTACATCATTATCTTTACAGTTCCATGCGCGGAGCATTGCGTAAACTCTGCGGACGCGGTTCCTCGGTGCGGGAAAAAGTAGTGCTGGCAAACGTCAGCTACATGATCAGAAGCCCAGAAACAATTTATACCTATTTATTTGACCAGTTTATCGACTTGGGTATTGACTACGTTGATATATTTTTCTGGGGTTGGGTAGACAGTAATAATGCTGATTCTTTTGAGAACTGCCTTAGCGCTTCCAACGATATCCGAGGACCGAATACAGTTTGTCAGCGTCAAATGGAAAGAATGTTTGGCGTTTCCGAAAAGTTGAAAAAAATGGGCGCTGTACGCTACATCGGTGCTTCTTTCCACGACCACGATTTAGCCCGCAAATGGCTCGACAGTCCGCTATTGGATGTGGTGATGGTGCGTCATAATGTTGCTCACCGCACGGCACAACAAAAGGTTTTCCCTTATTTAAATGCCGAAGATCCCAATCGACCGGGAATCGTTACCTTTAAATCAGCGGGAATGTTTGGTCCGCTTTGGCAACCTCCCGCAGGTTTACCATCTGGATGCTGGCAACCTTCAGTACCCGATTTGTATCGCTACTCACTAAGTCAAAATAGTGTAGATGTGGCTTTGGCAGGTTGGCAAACACGGGAACACATTGATGAAGCGCTAAAAGGTGTCCATAAAGGCAAATTAACACCACAGGAAATTGACTACCTCAACCTGTATGGAGATTTACACCGCAACCGGGTAAATATCAATGAAATTCCTACATCACGTTTGTTTGTAAAAAATTGATAGTTGGCTATGAATCAATATATTTCAGGGTGCGATTCACGATCCAATGACATACTTAACGCTATTTTAGCCAGTAAATATTCTTGGGCTTGTTTTCTAATTCTGGATTACGCAGGTTATAACCCCAAAAATTACCTGCCTTATCGAACCAATTACTAATAATTACTAATAAATAAAAAACCATGACAGAACAACACGAACAAAGCACTACAGCAATCCTTGAGGCCAGGAAGCAACCTCAAACTCAAACATTTACACCTGTTTCGGTTGATACCGTAGAAGATGCAGACATTTTGAATTGTTTGCGTCGTAATTTTAAATTGGCAGAAATTACAGCTTTAGCTCGGAAAGATGCGGTAGTTTTAGCTAACTGCGATAAATTAGGAATCACCGTATCAGATGAAGAATGGCAAATTGCAGGAGATGAATTTCGTACAGAACATCAATTGTGGGGAATTCCCCAAACAATGGCTTGGTTAGAGCAACAGCAAATTACCGTAGATGAATGGTCGCAAGCAATCAAAGTATCGCTATTAGAAAAAAAGCTCAAAGAACATTTGTGTGGTGCAACTGTAGATAGCACTTACATAAGTAACCGCGACAATTACAGACGAGTTGCACTATCCCAGATTTTGGTTGTTGATCTCGCAACTGCTAACAAAGTTGTAAAGATGCTGCGTGAAGAAACTGCTTCTTTTTGCGCTGTAGCTTTGGAATATTCTAAAGGAAAATTATCCCATGAAAATGGCGGTTTTTTGGGCGTTCGCTACATGGTAGAACTAGTTCCTGAAGTTGCTACAGCCATTAGCAATGCTGAAGTGGGTGAAATTATTGGCCCTGTTGAAAGTAAGTTGGGTTATCACATTTTAAAAGTAGACAAATGGTTTCCCACGGAATTAAATCAAGCTGTCAGAGAACAAGTAATGGAAGCTTTATTTAAGATTTGGTTGCAGAATTTGCATAATTCCTCGAACAATACAAAACAGGACAAATAATTCACTGTTAAACCTGATAAAATCCGTTCCTGAATCTGTTTGCTAATGCTGGGGAAGCGGCTAAAGCTATTGCAGATAATCAAGATATCGCTGCCGATAATGGTTTGTTTGTCTACTTCAACTCGACTTTAGGTTTTTCACGCATCGTATTCTCCGAAAACCTTAGTGATGGTGGTGCAATCTCAATCCTCGGTAATTTAACAAACTTAACAGATTCTAGCAATCAAGCTGATTTCGACCGCCAAGATTTTACGCTATTGGCTTAAATCAAAATAATAAGCAGTTGTGGCTGACCTTTATTTGAAAAGGTTGGCTTTAGCTTATGTAAATTGCAGACAATTAATTGTTGTAGTTTAGTATAGGAATTACTTATCCTAGATAAATTCAAAATTAATTAATTTCATTACAATATTGAATAATTAAATAAACTTAATTATTACATATGTTGATTGATTAGATAAAACCGCATAATAAATTCTTAAGTTTTTAATATTGATTAAATAAATGCTATTTAGATTAAGTATAGAGGCTAAAGTTATTGCTATCAATAAGTTTAACTAAATTTACTAACCCAAAAATTTTATTTTTATTGAGAATAAAATCAAGTTTTGGCGCGAGACAATAACAGTTTGGTATTATTGTCAATCATCCGATAGAACTAATTAATATTCACTGCCGATTATTGTTTTTATACAATAGTTACAAAGCTTAAAATTTATCGAAATCGCCTTAAATTTAAAAAATACTATTAAAAGCTCAATAATCGTTTATTTTTAATATAAAGATTCTATAAACCAATGGTGAAAAATACGTTAAAAGTACTTTCAAGTATCAAAAAGCCTTGACATAAACCTATAATGTATACCATAATTAAAAAGGTAAAATTTTATAGGTTAGAAATAAAAACTGTAAAGAAATCAATTTATCAAGTTTGATTAAATATCAATCATCTTTTTAGGCAAGCAAACTCGATAAATAACTATTGTACTCGTATTACTACTAATGACTTTGGGTAGTTTTATATTACTTAGGTGTAGTGTCAATAGTTAATGTAAAATACAATTCTATAGTCCTCTAAAGTTCAATCTTGAAATTATCTCTGTCAAGCAAGAATAAGAGGACAATTTTGCAGAATAAGCTAAATAATTACACAGTTATTAATAGCAAATCATTGAAGTAACCGTTCAAAAAGTAATTTTAACAGTAGGAACTGATAGTAATAATAAATATATTTTTTAGTTGCTATACTACATTGGCTAACTATTACTTTTTGTATTTATTTTTTGATTCATCTATTCTAGTTAGGATACTATTAATAACTTGATCTACCCTAAGTTAGATGAAACTATAATAAATTAATGATAAACCAAAGATGAGTAAAAAATAAAACAACTATATATTTTGACTCCCTGCATAATTTAGTTTTTTCTTACCCATAGATATAGAAGAGGCTAATAGCCAAGATAGAGATGCAAGAAATAAATATTTGTAAATGTCTATAAGGATATTTATCCTAAAAAAGGCAAAATGCTTCATAGTAGTTTAATTAGCTACTCGTTACTTAAATTAGTTTTCTTTGTTCTAATTTAAATTGAATTTAGCATCTGTAGAAAATTAAGGATTGCACCTGCATCTGCTATGGACTCATTTGGACAATCTTGAAAATTGATGGCAATTGGTAAGGATTATGTCATATGAATTGAGCTTTTTACAAGTTTTAGAAGATTACGACTCCGAGCAAAGCAAGTATTTAACTGTTTTTCAACGCAAAACGTTGTTAAAAAGTTTGCAAGCAAATTTACAGCCAGAATATCGGCGACGAATTGAAATTATGTTGCTGGCAGATATTGGGAAAACTCAAACTCAAATCTGCAAAATATTAGGTTGTTGTCAGGAAATGGCGCGGTATTGGAGTGCTTTGGCACAAGCAGGCTTAGCACACAGATGGCAAGAGCGACCAATCGGTAGACCAAAAACTGTTAACGAAGAATATATTCAGCGTTTAAAAGAATTGGTCACTCACAGTCCCCGCGAGTATGGCTATTCATTTACTTCTTGGACAGCCAAATGGTTGAGCAAACATTTAGCCGAAGAATTTGAGATTACTGTTAGCGATCGCCATATCAACAGGTTGTTAAAAAAAATGGGGCTTTCGACGAAGCAAAAACCTACTCCTAACTTCAATCAAGTTGAAGGTAAGGGGAATAATAGCATATCTATTTGCGACTTGCAATCGAATTGCGAATCTAATTTTGAGTTGTCGTACAATTTATTTCAAATCCATACTTGAAGTGCGGCATTCAACGGTGGATAGTTTTTAATTGGAATCAAGATAATGACTTCTGTTTCCCCCGATCAATTGCACAAAAGTGTCTCCGATATTTTCGGTGAAACGCTTGGAGAAAATGAAATACGGAGTTTTTTGACTGACGTAGAAATATTGGAACCGTCAGTAGGAAAGCTATTTTGGCAAGCAATGGAAGCCAAGGGGGGAATTTGTGTGGTGCTTGCGGGTAAAGTAAGATTGCTTGATGGAGCAAATAAATTAATCGCGACTTTGGGTACGGGTAGATGTTTTGGCGAAGTGAGTTTGTTTGAACGACAGGACTTTCAAGCTTATAGTGCGAGAGCTTCCACATCTTTAAAACTTTGCTATCTCAAGGGTGAAGCCTTACACAGTTGGATGTCCAAGTATCCCCAACTGCGAGAACATTTATTCACCCGTGCAGAACATTGGGATTTATTGCTGTTGTGTCGCCAGCATCATGAGAATATATCTCAGGTAGAGGAGATGCAGCAAGCTTTATCGCTATTTGAGCGGATTGAAGTACCGACTGGAGAGGAAATTCAGACCAAAGACACAAAAATTTTGTTACTGCGACAAGGAAGCTTACAAAAAGACAATCGAACCTTGACTTCGGGACTAATTTATGAGTTTAAACAGTCTGAGACTTGGCAGGCAACCCAACCAACAATAGTTTATCGTCTGCAAAAAGCCAACTGGCCTCGGGCACTGCAACAATGGCCTCAATTAGGAGAATTAATCGATTCATCACCACTGAAAATCGATTCATCCCCATCAAAATCAAATTCAAGTATAGATACCTCCAAGGTGTCACCGCCAAAATCGAATAGCAAGGTAATTCCCTTTCAAAAGCCAATTTACTCAGCCAAACCAAAGCCAAAACGCAAAGCCTATTTTCCAACTCCTAACGTCAGATGGGGGCATTGGTGGGGATACTTAAGCAAACGCTATCCATATTATCAGCAGCAAAGCGCCAGCGATTGCGGAGCGGCTTGTTTGGTGATGATCGGTCGCTACTGGGGAAAACGCTTTAGCCTTAACAGACTGCGGGATTTAGCTAACGTTGGGCGTAGCGGTGCATCGCTGCGGGGTTTAACAACCGCAGCTGAAAGCATCGGTTTTACAACTCGTCCGGTGAAAGCTAGTTTAGACAAACTGGCACAGCAAACATTACCAGCTATAGCTCACTGGGAAAACAGACACTACATTGTCGTTTATGAAATTAACAAAAAACAGGTAATTGTTGGCGACCCGGCGATCGCCCAACGCAAGCTGACACGAAAACAATTCAAGGCTGGTTGGACGGGTTATGCATTATTATTACAACCTACCAACTTACTTGCAGAAAGTGAAGAAACCAGCACACCGTTTTGGCAGCTATTTGAATTAGTCAAACCCCACTCACTGTTGCTATTAGAAGTATTTGTTGCTTCGGTATTTATTCAAATTTTTGGATTAGTAACGCCGTTATTTACCCAACTGCTATTAGACAGAGTAATTGTTCAAGGTAGCGTCTTAACTTTAAACGCTGTGGGGATGGGACTGCTAATTTTTGGTTTCTTCCGCGTCGCGATGAACGGACTGCGACAATATTTGCTCGATCATACAGCAAACCGTGTAGGTTTAGCCTTATCGGTAGGTTTCATCAAACATACCTTCGGGCTACCTTTAGCCTTTTTTGAATCTCGTTATGTCGGGGATATTGTTTCTCGGGTGCAAGAAAATCAGAAAATTCAACGTTTCTTAACTGGAGAAGCACTGTCAATCGGTTTAGACTTACTGACAGTATTTGTTTACTTAGGATTGATGTTTTGGTATAGCTGGCAAATGGCCGCAGTCAGCTTGGCAATTGTTCCACCATTCGTTCTATTAGCACTGATAGCTACACCTTTCTTCCGACGCATCAATCGCGAGATTTTCAACGCTCTCGCCAACGAAAACAGCTATCTGATTCAGTCTCTGAACGGAATTCGCTCGATCCGTTCAATGGCTATAGAACAGACAGTTAGATGGCGTTGGGAAGAACAACTCCACCGCTTAATAAAAAAAATGTTTAGCGGGCAGGTGATTAGTAACCGAATGCAGATTTTTAGCTCCACCATCGAAATGCTGATCGCTACTTTAATGCTGTGGTTTGGAGCATGGTTAGTGATTCAAAACCAACTAACTATTGGGCAGTTAGTCGCATTTAATATGCTGTTAGGCAGGATTATATTACCCTTCCAACGGCTGAGTGTATTGTGGAATCAACTGCAAGAAGTAATTATTTCAACAGAGAGAATTAACGATGTTTTAGAAGCCGAACCCGAAGAAGACTTACAAACGTCACCCCGTCAGACTTTATCTCAACTCAGAGGGCACATTCGCTTTGAAAATGTCACTTTCCGCTATCATCCCGAAAGCGATATTAACGTACTAGAAAATTTAAGCTTTGAAATATTGCCAGAACAAACCGTAGCAGTCGTTGGACGGAGCGGTTCGGGAAAAACTACCCTTTCTAAGCTGATTTTAGGTTTATATCCGCCAACAGATGGAAAAATACTTGTTGATGGACAAGATGTTAATAGTATTGCATTGCGATCGCTGCGTTCTCAAATTGGTGTAGTAGATCAAGACACCTTTTTATTTGGAGGTACAATCCGGGAAAACATTAGCATCGCTCACCCAGAAGCAACTCTCAATGAAGTTATTGAGGCTGCAACTTTGGCAGGTGCAGACGAATTTATCAAAAATTTACCCTTGGGGTATGAAACTGAAATCGGCGAAGGTGGAGGAATGCTTTCAGGTGGACAGCGTCAGCGTTTAGCAATTTCTCGCGCTTTGTTGGGAAATCCTCGGTTAATCATTTTTGACGAAGCCACCAGTCACCTTGATGCCGAATCGGAAGGTATCATCCAAAATAACCTGAAAACAATTCTTAAAGGCCGCACCAGCCTGATTATCGCCCATCGTCTTTCCACCGTGCGTCAAGCCGATTTGATTCTAGTTTTAGATCGCGGCATTTTAGTAGAAAGCGGCACTCATTACCAGTTGATTGCGAAAAAAGGTAATTATTATTACCTGAATCAAAAACAATTAGGACGTGAATAGGGTATTGAATTAACATTTGCAGCCTGAAAGAAACTATTCATTTAGTATTGATTTAATATTCATTTAGAACCATGCCTGTTCAAAGGTCATCAAGTGAAATTACTGAATACGAGCAGATAAATAAGACAGAAACAGAACCAGTAAAGACTAATAATTGGTTTTACGGTACTGAAGAACTGCTCGACGCTTTACCACGAGTTTGGACGAGGTTACTACTGTATTTACTCGTTAGTTTTACGGCGATCGCCTTACCTTGGGCGATGGTTTCTCAAGTGGATGAAACAGGAAGCGCCAGAGGGCGAATCGAACCTAAAGGTGCAACCCGCAGACTAGACTCTCAAGCCGGTGGTAACGTGACTGCTGTTAGAGTTCAGGAAGGAGGAATAGTCAAAGCCGGACAGATTTTGCTGCAACTAGAGTCAGATGTACTCAAAACAGAATTAAACCGAGTAGAAACAAAATTACAAGGCTTGCAAAGCCAGGTAGGACAACTCGAAGTCCTGAAAAATCAAATGCAATTATCAATTAATACTCAAAAACAGCAAAACAAGTCCCAAGAGCTAGAAAAAATGGCCCAGATCGATCAAGCTCGGCAAAATCTGGAAGCCAAGCAGAATATTTATAACTTACAAAAATTGGAAAAACAGGCTTTGGTGGATCGAGCCAAACAAAATCTAGATTCTAGTCAAACTGCTCATAAATTAGCAAATAGTCGTTTAAGCACCGACTTAACAGAAGTTGAGCGTTATAACCAACTTGTAGAACAAGGAGTTATTCCCCAAATAAAAGTTGTGGAATTGCAAAAAGAAGCACAAGAAAGCCAACAACTACAGGAGAAAACTCAAGCTGATATTCAACAAGGAAAACTGCGAATTAAAGAAGAAGAAAGCCGCTATCAGGCAATTATGCAGCAAGCTCTAGCCGAAATTGAGCAAGCCAAACTTAGGTTAAAAGAGCAGCAAACCAGTTATCAGACATTAGTGCAAGCCGGGAAGTTGGCTATATCTAGAAATCAGCAACAAC
This sequence comes from uncultured Rivularia sp., assembly GCA_964395005.1. GTDB lineage: Bacteria > Cyanobacteriota > Cyanobacteriia > Cyanobacteriales > Nostocaceae > Rivularia. The sequence continues at coordinate 9,896 of CAYMZW010000023.1, read as the reverse complement.
TTAAATCCATACAAACCCAGGTTTCCGGGTTGCAATCGCAAATTGCACAAACCCGAAGCGAAATTACCTCAGTCAAACTCCAACTTGCACAACGAACAGTGCGATCGCCTATCAACGGGGTAATATTTGAGCTACCAATTTCCAAACCCGGTGCTGTAGTGCAACCCGGTCAGGTAGTCGCTAAAATTGCACCTTTAGGAACAGCATTTGTTCTTAAAGCGAATATTCCCAGTCAAGAAAGTGGTTTTTTAGAGAAAGGAATGCCAGTAAAAATCAAATTTGATGCTTATCCTTTTCAAGATTATGGAGTCGTAAAGGGAAATATTATTTCTGTTTCTCCTGACTCTAAAATAGAACAGACAATTCAGGGTAAAAAAGAAACTTTTGAATTAGAAATTTCTCTCGAACAACCTTATATTCAAACAGATAAAAAACGGATTCCCTTAACTCCCGGACAAACAGCAACAGCAGAAATAATTGTTCGCCAACGTCGCGTCATCGATTTTATTTTAGACCCATTCAAAAAGTTGCAAAGCAGCGGATTAGAGCTTTAATAGTTGATATTGAGATTAAATTGAAAATTTACAATTAAAATTATGATTTAAAAGCTTCAAATACTTACTAAATAAAGGGAATAATCATTATAAATTGAGATCAAAAGTAAATATTATTTTTATTGCCTGTTCCCTATTCCCTATTTCCTATTTCCCAAAACGATCAAATTTAATAAAAAAATAACATCGTTAATTAAACTATCCATAATTCCCACTGAATTACACAAAAAGAGGACTAAAATCGTGTCACAAATAGTAGAAATATCTTTGCAGGATATTATTTATCATTTGAAAATTTCTTGTCAAATTTTCGGTTTAGCAGAAGCAATTACAACTCAAAAAATTATAGCCCAAACCTGCGAATCGGCTGGAATAAAAGTCGAGCTAGAAGAACTACAACAAGCAGCCGATGCTGTACGTTTAGCCAATAACCTGTTAAAAGCAGAAGATACATGGGGATGGTTGAAAAAAAATCATCTTTCCGTAGATGAATTTGAAGACATCGCATACAAAAATATTCTTTCTAACAAATTAGCAATTCATCTATTTGCGGATAAAGTAGAACCGTTCTTTTACGAACATAAAATTGATTATATAACTGCAACAATCTATCAAGTAATTTTAGATGATGAAGACTTGGCTTTTGAACTGTTTTATGCATTGCAAGAAGGCGAAATCAGCTTCGCAGCCATAGCTAGTGAATATAGTCAAGATCCAGAAATCCGTCGTGCTGGCGGTTATCAGGGAATTAAACGTCGTTACGAACTTAAACCAGATATAGCCGCAGCTGTTTTTGCAGCTAATCCACCACAAATTATCCAGCCAATTGTAACTTCTCAAGGAGTGCATTTAATTCAAGTTGAAGAAATCACTCAAGCTGAACTAGATAATGGTTTACGAAATAAAATTATTGGAGATTTATTTGCAGCATGGTTGAAAGAACAACTTGCTAAAGTTGAAATTATCACTTCATTGGAAAATAGGAATTCTCAATCATTAATGAAATTAGTACAGTAAATTCAAAGGCTACTGTAATCTCATTTCGCCGATAAATACTAGGTTTTTGTGATTTTTCTGGGTAGTAGTAATTTAGCCCCCTAATTTATTTAGGTGGGCTAATTTTTTATGGACGAATTGTTTGCTAATGTTTCGATTTGATTCCATGAAAATAGATGCAGAGCGCATTGGTGAAATTGTTCTTTCATTGCGGAATTTCTCTCGCTTGGATGAATCATAAATCAAACCTGTAAATATTTATTCAGGAATTGATAGCACTTTATTGATTTTACAGCAGAAATTCAACTCAAATAATAAATATCCAGAGATTGAAGTTATTAAAAATTATAGCCAACTTCCAGAAGTTAACTGCTACGCTTCTCAATTAAATCAAGTATTTCTCAATATCATCCGTAATACAAAAGACGATTTTAGGTAAAACTCACCAATAATCTATTTCGTTTCAGATTACAAATCCATCAATTTCTGACAGAAAGCATAAAAATTACTGACTTATGTATAACTTTATCCAATGATTTGGGAACAATAAGTCAGGAAGCATTTAGATTTAAATCAAAGTAGCATGATTAGCATCTCCGGATATCAAATATTAGAACAACTCTACAACGGTTTGAGAACCCTCGTATATCGTGCGATTCGAGAAGCTGACAGAAAACCTGTAGTAATCAAAATACTCAAAAATTCATTACCGGATTTCAGCGAGTTGGTGCAGTTTCGCAATCAGTACACCATCGCCTCAAGATTCAATTATCCTGGAATCATACAAACTTATAGCTTGGAAAATTACCAGAATAGCTATGCTTTGGTAATGGAAGATATTCAAGGTATTTCCTTACGTAAATATATGCTTGGAGAAAATATCGCTTCCCTACAAGATATTTTGTCAATTGCGGTGCAAGTTAGCAATATTCTTGGGCATATTCATCACAATCGCGTTATTCATAAAGATATTAAACCTGACAATATTTTAATTAATCCTCAAACAAAAGAAATTAAATTAATTGACTTTAGTATTGCTTCTTTACTACCTAAAGAAACCCAAGAAATCAAAAATCCCAATGTTTTAGAAGGCACCCTTGCATATTTATCACCAGAGCAAACCGGAAGAATGAATCGGGGGGTTGATTTCCGGGCTGATTTTTATGCTTTTGGTGTGACTTTGTTTGAATTGTTAACGGGGGAATTACCTTTTAAATCGGATGATGCGGTGGAGTTGGTGCATTGTCATATTGCGAAACAACCACCAAATATAAATAAACCTCACCCTAACCCTCTCCTTGGTAAGGAGAGGGCACAGGAGATTCCCGAAGTTATTGGTAATATCGTCATCAAGTTGATGGCGAAGAATGCCGAAGATAGATATCAAAGTGCTTTGGGATTAAAGCATGATTTAGAACTTTGTTTAAAGCAAATAAAAGAAACTGGGAAAATAGAAAATTTTGAAATTCCACAAAGAGATATTTGCGATCAATTTATTATTCCTGAAAAACTTTATGGAAGAGAAAGTGAAGTTGAGCAATTGTTAGCTGCTTTCGATAGAGTTGGAGGCGTTACTCGTTCCCAGGCTCAGCCTGGGAATGTATCTCTTAAGGCTCTGCCTTCTGATTTACTGGAGGCGGAGCCTGTTGAAATGCATTACAAGGCAGAGCCTTGTAACGAGGGGAAAGCGGAATTAATGTTAGTTGCTGGTTTTTCTGGTATTGGTAAAACAGCAATTGTTAATGAAGTTCATAAACCGATAGTTAAACAGCGCGGCTATTTTATTAAAGGTAAATTCGATCAGTTTAATCGTAATATTCCTTTTTCGGCTTTTGTGCAAGCTTTTCGGGATTTAATGGGGCAATTATTAAGTGAAAATGATGCTCAATTGTCAAGTTGGAAACATCAAATTTTACAGGCTTTGGGTGAGAATGCACGGATAATTATTGATGTAATTCCTGAATTAGAACAAATTATCGGTAAACAACTACCCGCACCAGAATTATCGGGTACTGCTGCCCAAAATAGATTTAATTTGTTATTTCAGAAATTTATTCAAGTTTTTACAACAAAAGAACATCCTTTAGTCGTATTTTTAGATGATTTACAGTGGGCAGATTCAGCATCTTTAAATTTGATGCAGCTACTTCTGAGCGAATCTGAAAGCAGATATTTATTATTAATTGGAGCTTATCGAGATAACGAAGTATTCCCCGCTCATCCTTTAATATTGACTTTAGAAGAAATTGCTAAGGCATCAGCAATAGTTAACACAATTACCTTAACACCGCTAAAGCAAGAAAGCTTAAATCAACTGGTTGCCGATACTTTAAATTGTGCTTCACTTATAGCACAACCGCTGACAGAATTGATTTATCAAAAAACTCAAGGCAATCCATTTTTTAGTACGCAATTTTTGAAAGTACTCTATGAAGATAGTTTAATTGAATTTGATTTTAATACTGGTTCGTGGGTATGCGATATTACAAAAGTTAAGGCTTTAGCGCTTACTGATGATGTTGTTGAATTTATGGCATTGCAGTTGCAAAAATTGCCAGAGTCAACGCAAAATGTTTTGAAATTAGCTGCTTGTATTGGTAATCAATTTGATTTGAAAACATTGGCGGTAGTTTCTCAAAATTCCGAAGCTCAAACTGCCTTGTTTTTATGGGAAGCCTTACAATCTGGTTTAATTTTACCGCAAAGTGAAGTTTACAAGTTTTATTTAGAGTCAGAAACAAACACTAACCTGCTTCCAGAGCAAATTATTAACTATAAATTTCTTCATGACAGAGTTCAACAAGCTGCTTATTCTCTAATTCCTGACAACCAAAAACAAAAAACTCACTATCATATCGGACAACTGCTTTTACAACAAACTTCCCCCGAAGCTATAGAAGAGTGCATTTTTGAATTAGTTAATCAATTAAACTATGGAACTGATTTAATTACCGAGGAAAAACAACGCACGGAATTAGCCAAACTTAATCTTATTGCTTGTCGTAAAGCTAGAAGTACGATCGCATATCAAGCAGCTCGCGAATATGTCAGCATCGGATTATCTTTGTTAGGAGAAAATGCTTGGAAAAATCAATATGAAATGAGTTTAGCTTTCCATGATTTAGGAGCAGAATTGGCTTCACTTTGCGGTAACTTCGAGGAGATGGAACACTTTGTGGAAACAGTCATCATAAATGCACGCTGTTTAATCGAGCAGGTAAATGTTTATCGAATTAGAATTCAGTCAAATGTCTCCCGGAATAAACTAATCGAAGCTATAACCATTGGGCTACAGCTTTTACAAAAATTTGGTGTGACTTTCCCCAAAACACCTACACCAGAAGAGATACAGCATAGCATGGCAGAGGTTTGTCAACTGATTGGCGATAGTGAAATAGAAGACTTGGTTAACCTGCCAATCAAGACAGATGTAGAAAAAATCGCCATTATCCAGATTACTAATAGTATTATGACACCAGCTTACATCTGTGGTTCTCCTTTAACTCCATTACTGATAAGCAAATCAGTCAAGCTATCGATTCAATATGGAAACACCGAAGATTCAGCCTTGGCTTATGCTGCTTATGCCATCATGGCTTGCAATATGCTGAAAAATGTGGATATGGGAGTAAAGTTTGGTGAATTAGCACTCCGGGTGGTATCTAAACTTGATGCTAAGGCATTCAAACCAGAGATACTCGATGTGATAGGTTTCTTCATCTTACACCGCAAATCTCACATAAAAAAAACGCTACCGATTGTGCAAGAGGGGTATGCGGTTGGGCTAGAAGTTGGCAACCTACAATTTGCTGGATATAATACTAACGTTTTTTGTTTCAATTCTTTTTGGTGCGCTCAGCCCCTAGCCACTTTGGAGCAGAAAACAAGAGCCTACTGTAATTGGTTGGTGCAATTAAATCAATTGACAGCAGCTAATTGGTGTCGAATCTATTGGCAGCCTATTTTAAATTTGTTGGGTGCGGCGGAGCATCCGAGTATTTTGTCTGGGGAAGCCCTCCAAGAAGCAGAATTTCTACCCCAACTGATAGAAGCCCATGATAGTGGTGGATTATTTAAATTCAACTTGTGTAAACTGATGCTTTGCTTTTTATTTGGCGAATTTGAATCAGCCCAAAAGCACGCAGTTGAAGCCAGACGTTATTTAGTAGCTTCTGCTGGGGGTGTTTGCGAACCTGCGTTTTATTTCTATGATTCTTTGGTTATTTTAGCAGCTTTGACACAATCTGAGGAGACATCAGAATTATTAGAGCGAGTAGAACAAAATCAAACTCAACTGCAACAATATTGGGCAAAATATGCACCGATGAACTATCAACATAAAGTTGATTTGGTAGCAGCCGAAAAATACCGAATATTAGGAAAAAAAGCAGAAGCAATTGAACTATACGATAAGGCTATATCTGGAGCTAAAGTTAACGAATATACTCAAGAAGAAGCGCTTTCTAACGAACTCGCAGCTAAATTTTACCTAGATTGGGATAAAGAAAAAGTCGCGAGTGGCTATATGCAAGAAGCATATTACTGCTATGCTCGTTGGGGAGCAAAAGCCAAAACCGACGACTTAGAAAAACGCTATCCTCAATTACTAGCAGCGATATTACAAACACAGCAAAATAATCTTGGATTAAACGAAATCTCCTCTAGCTTTAATAAATCTTCCATCCTCAATCAAACTATTCAAACAACTCGTAACAGTACCAGCATTGACGAAGCTTTCGATTTTGCTAGCATTCTCAAAGCCTCACAAGCATTATCAAGTGAGATTCAATTAGAACAATTAATTTCCAAGTTAATTCAAGTAGTAATCGAAAATGCTGGAGCTTTAAAAGCCGCTTTGATATTGTTTGAACAAGATAAACTAATGCTCAAAGCATTAGCTAACACTTCAGATATAAAACTGCTTAATTTGCCATATGAAAACAGCTTAGATATTCCCAATACAGTAATTAATTATGTTAAACGCAATCAAAAAACAATTGTATTGGATGATGCTACCCAAAACTCGGATTTTATCGCTGATTCATATTTAATACAGCAACAACCCAAAAGTTTGCTTTGTATGCCGATTTTGAATCAAGGGAAAATAATTGGATTACTGTATCTAGAAAATAACTTAACTACAGGTGCATTTACACAAAATCGTGTAGAAATTATAAATTTACTTTGTTCCCAAGCTGCAATCTCTTTAGAAAATGCTCAACTTTATAGCCAATTAAAAAACTATTCTCATACTTTAGAAGAAAAAGTTGAACAAAGAACCCAAGAAGTAAGGCAAACTTTAAAAGAGCTACAACAGACTCAAGCTCAACTAATTCAAAACGAAAAAATGTCCAGCTTGGGACAACTTGTTGCTGGTATCGCCCACGAAATAAATAATCCCATCAGCTTTATCTACGGTAATCTTACCCCAGCTTCGGAATATACTTTAGATTTAATTGAATTAATTGATTTATATCAAAAGCTTTATCCTCAACCTCTACCGGAAATTGAATCAAAAATTGAAGATATAGATCTAGATTATTTGACTGAAGACTTACCAAAACTATTGGATTCAATGCAAACAGGCGCACAACGTATTCGTGAAATTGTTCTTTCATTGCGGATTTTCTCTCGCTTAGATGAAGCCGAAATTAAACCTGTAGATATTCACTCTGGAATTGATAGCACTTTATTAATTTTGCAAAATAAACTTGCTAAAAATGCCAAATATCCAGAAATTGAAGTAATTAAACAATACAATCAACTTCCAAAAGTTAACTGCTATGCTTCCCAATTAAATCAAGTATTTCTGAATATTATTGGTAATGCGATTGATGCTTTGAGGGATAAATATAAAGACAAGCCGACAATTACTATTAGCACTTCATTCCAAGATGACAAAAATATCTTAATTAGTATCAAAGATAATGGTGTTGGTATGAGCAAATCAGTTTTAAATAAAATATTTGATCCATTTTTTTCCACCAAACCTGTCGGTAGCGGTACGGGTTTAGGATTATCAACTAGCTATTCAATTGTCGTAGAAAAACATCAGGGTAAATTAAGTTGTAATTCAATATTAGGGGAAGGAACAGAATTTTTAATTGAATTGCCTTTGCTCTAAACGGTTCATATCCCGTTGCAAAGCTGTCATTTTTTGGAATGGTTGCCAACGAATTAATGCCATAATATTTACCTCCAAATAATGGTTTTTAAATATCAGTTTACAAATGCTTGATAAAATTATAAATCATAGCTGTAGTTTATCTATTCTATGGATTTAGCGATCGCACTTGACAACGATTCATCAAAACCATTACACCAACAGCTTTACGAACAACTTCGTCAAGCAATTCTCGCAGGAAGATTAACGCCAGGAGAGCGAATTCCTTCAACTCGTTTTTTAGCTAAATCCCTGTCAATTTCTCGTTTTACAGTTTCTAGCAGTTACGAACAACTTTTAAGTGAAGGTTATTTAGAAACAGTAAGGGGTTCTGGTACATTTGTTTGTCAACAAATTCCCGATGATTTAATTCAGTCAAAACCAATTAAAAGTATAGAAAAAACTAATTCTTTATCAATAAAATTATCTAAATATGGAGAGACTTTAGTTAATACAAAAAATGTTCCTAGAATTCGAGAACCAAAATTACAAATTAACTTTCGTTATGGAACACCGGCGCTCAACGAATTTCCGATTAAACAATGGCGCAGATTGCTGTCGCACCACTGTAGCGCTAATTTAAATTGGCTGGAATATTCAACAGAAGCTTTAGGATACAAACCCTTACGAGAAGCAATTACACATTATCTTACACGTTCCCGTGCGGTTAATTGCCAACCAGAACAAATCTTAATTACCAACGGTACTCAACAAGCACTTGATTTAATTTTGCGTTTATTAATCTCTCCGGGAGAAACGATAGCTATAGAAAATCCCGGTTATTTAAGCGCCAGAATGATATTTGAAACTCATAACGCTAAAATTTTACCCGTAAGAGTAGATAATTCGGGTTTAATAATAGAAGAATTAGCCAATTATACAGAAGAAAATATTCGTTTAGTTTACGTTACACCTTCCCATCAATTCCCTACCGGAGCAATTTTATCCTTACCGCGACGCTTAGAATTATTAAATTGGGCGCAACAAAGCGGAGGGTTAATAATTGAAGATGATTATGATAGTGAATTTCGATATGGCGAAAAACCAATTCCTGCATTACAAGGATTAGATAAAAGCGATTCGGTACTCTACATCGGCACCTTTTCAAAAGTTCTATTTCCTTCATTGCGAATCGGTTATTTAGTACTTCCAAAAAGTTTAGTTGAGATATTCACCCGTGCAAAATGGTTGAATGACAGACATTTACCAATTTTAGAACAGCAGGTGCTTGCAGATTTTATCGAATCGGGCTATTTAGAGCGTCATATTAGAAAAATGCGATCGATATACGATAAACGTCGGCAAGTTTTAGTCAAAGCCTTAAAAAAACACTTTGGAAAACAGGTCAAAATTTTAGGAGAAAAAGCCGGAATTCATGTGATGGTACGCTTCAAAACTAATTTAAATGACGAAGAAATTATTAAAAGTGCGGCAAAAGTTGGTGTAGCAATGATGTCTGCTAAACCCCATTATTTCACTACTCATTCTAAAAGTGAATTCATTTTCGGTTATGGCGATTTGACAGAAACACAGCTTATAGAGGGAATTCGTAAGTTAGCTGAAATAGTAGGGAGTAGGGAGTAGGGAGTAGGGAATGGGGAATAGGGAATGGGGAATAGAGAAAAATATATAAAATCCCCGTGTTGAGTTAAGACACTACAGATAAAAACCCGGCATTTTAAAGATACCGGGTTTCTCCACGATCGAAATTAATCTATACTACGCAGTTACTTGCTGCTTCTGCTGAGTTTGTAATGCTCCATACAAGCGATTCAGTGCATTTACATAAGCTTGAGCCGATGCAACGATAATATCTGTATTCGCCGAACGTCCTGAATAAATTTTATCTTCGTATTTTAAGCGAATGGTTACTTCTCCAATTGCATCAATACCAGCAGTTACCGATTGCACGGAAAATTCAATCAATTTATTCGGTACATTTACTACGCGATTTATTGCTTTGTATACAGCGTCAACGGGCCCGGTTCCAATCGCTGCGTCGGTTAATTCTTCTCCTTCCGGGTTGCGTAGAGTCACGGTTGCCGTAGGGCTGGCGTTGCTACCGCAAGAAATCTGTACCAATTCCAATTTAAATAATTCGGGTGCTTGGTGAATTTCATCATTAACCAGCGCTTCTAAATCCCAATCGGTAATTTCTTTCTTTTTGTCAGCGACTTCTTTAA